>JALZGD010000161.1 GCA_030861205.1 Actinomycetota bacterium | reverse complement strand
GCAACCATCAGCGCGCGATGTGAGATGGACTTATCTCCGGGCACCGACACCGTTCCCGTCAAGGGGATCCGTGTCTTCGTGCGCCTCGTGCGCTTGGTCCTCACGCTCGCTCCCGACGCTCGTAGTCGATGAGTCTCTTTATCGACAAATCTACGTGTCTATTCGTCCGCGCTGCCGCGGTCGACGCGATAACCGAGCTCCCCAAGGGCAGAACTCAACTCGTCGGCCGCGTCGGCGCCGGTGACTACGAGCTCCAGGCGGCCTCGCCCGCCCTCGGTCGAGTGAATGATCCGCAAGTCTTCGATGTTCGCGCCTAGGCGCCCTGCCGCGGTGGTCACCTCGGCAAGAACGCCCGGCCGGTCGGGAACGAGCAGGGATAACGCGGCGGGCTCCCCCACGTACTCGGGCTTCGCAAAGAGCTCGAGTCGCGAGGTCCGCGCCATCGCGAGGAGGTCGCGGAGCTCGTCCCATCTCTGCTCGTACACCATCGCGGCGATGTCGCCCAAGCGGTGCTCGAATCCTTCCAGCGCTTTGAGCACCGCGTCACGATTCGTCTTGAAGATCGAGACCCACATATCGGGCGGGCTCGCCGCGATCCTCGTCACGTCCCGGAACCCTCGACCGGCTAGACCCAGGAGGGTTTCCTTGTCTTCGGCCGCTACGGCGACGTCGACGAGCGCGCTTGCTGCGAGCTGCGGCACGTGGCTCAAGCTCGCAACGAGGGTGTCGTGCGCCGCCGGGTCGAGCGCAACGGGCCTCGCCCCGACGCCCCCGACGAAATCGGCGACCGCTGAGTACGCCGCAGCCGTCGTGTTCTCAGTCGGGGTGAGGACCCACCAGGCGTCCTCGAACAGGCGCGGATCCGCGGCATCTATGCCGTGGCGCTCGGAACCCGCCATCGGATGGCCCCCTACGAAGCGAGGGCCCAGCGCGGCTTCGCCGCGAGCGACGACCTCCGATTTCGCACTCCCGACGTCGCTTACGATCGCGTCGCCCGGGACGAGCTCCGAGAGGACCTCGCATGCGTGGGGGATCCGATCGACCGGGATCGCGACGAAGACGAGATCTGCGGCGGCCACCGCCGGGCCCGGCTCGTCGAAAATCTCGTCGACCGCACCCCGCGCCAGGGCGCCGGCACGGGCCGTCGCGTTCGCGTCGTAGCCGAGCACCTCTGCTCCCCGTATCGATCGGCGGGCGGCCATCGCGACCGACCCACCGATCAACCCCGTCCCCAAGACCGCGATGCGCAAAGTCTAACCCTTTACCTGTAGTTCAGTATTCATTCGGCAAGATCGTCGCGGAGTTCGCGCGCCCCCCGCAGGTAGACGTGCCGGACGGCTCGGTCGGCCCCCGCATACGCATGCACCAGCGCACGGATGCACCCCGCGACTGCGCCAGGCACTTCGATCTCTTGGGCACACAGAAGCGGGACATCGTTGAGCCCCAGGCGCCGTGCACCCACGGCCGGGAACTCCGCGGTCAGATCGGGCGTCGATGTGAACAGGATGCTGACGATGTCTGCGTGGGCTAGCGAGTTACGGTCGATGATGACTTCGAGGAGCTCGCGAGTGGCCTCGACGATCGTCTCGGCGTTGTCCTCGTCGACCGTGATCGCCCCACGGATCCCAACCAACCGTTGGCTACTTGTCGACATATCGATCTAATGACACTCCGGATGGTCGACCGGTCTTAGCGGGTCACCGGCCGACTTGGCTGCAACGGCGCCACCGACAGTCCGTCGATTTGTAGACACGTCTACTTCACTCCCGGGCCGGCTATCGCGGCGTAGAGCGCGCGCACTTCAGCGTCGGTTAGGGACCGCGCGCTGCCGCTTTTCAGGCGGCCCAGCTTAAGGGGGCCGATCTGTGTACGAACGAGGCGCCGAGTGCGATGGCCGACCGCCTCGATCATCCTCCGGACTTCCCTATTGCGGCCTTCGGTGAGAGTCATCTCGACGAGCGTGCTCCGGACACCACGCTCCACCAGGCGCACGTGGGCCGGCGCAGTCACGCCGTCGTCGAGCTCGACGCCTTCCCGCAGCGCGCGGACGCTCGCATGGTCGAGGGAGCCGTCGACCTCGCACAGGTAGGTCTTCGCGACCCCGTAACGCGGGTGGGTCAGACCTAGGGCGAGATCGCCGTCGTTGGTCACGATCAACGCACCCTCGCTGTCGACATCGAGCCGGCCGACGGGCCACACCCGGGTGGCGGTGTCGACCAGGTCGACTATCGTGGGGCGCCCCTCTGGGTCGTCGGCCGTCGAGACCACCCCGACAGGTTTGTTCACGAGGTAGTACTCGAGATCGGCAGCCAGCGGGACGCGGGAACCGTCAATTTCGACTTTATCCTTATACCTGTCGACGCGATCGCCCAACCGAGCCTGCTGGCCGTTGATGCGTATCCGTCCCGCCCGGATCATCTCTTCGATCGAGCGCCGCGACCCGACGCCGGCGCGGGCCAGGACCTTCTGCAGCCGTTGAGGCTCGCCGTCCCCCGACGTCACGCCTTGGTCAGCCGCCGGAAGGAGAGAGCTTCGCTTCCATGTCCTCGACGGCCTCTGCGTCCGGCATGAAGTCGGCCAGCGCGGGGAGGTCTTCGACTCCATTGAGGCCGAGACGCTCGAGGAAGAGCGGGGACACCGTGAACAGCGTCGGAGACCCGGGGCCGGCAACGTGCCCGCTCTCTGCGATCAAGCCCCGCTGCAGAAGCGTCTTCACGACGCCGTCCGAATCGATCCCGCGGATCTCCGCGATCTGCGAGCGAGACACGGGCTGGCGATACGCGATTATCGCCAGTACCTCGAGAGCTGCGGCCGTGAGCCGGGTGTGCGAGTGGCGGGTGACGAAGCGCTCCAGCCACTGCTCGCATTCTGGGTCGGTATAAAGGCGCCACCCGCCCGCGACGTTCCTCAGGACGAATCCGCGGTCCTGGGACCGATAACTTTGGGCGAGCTCTTCGAGCAGCGCCTCGACCTCCACTCGGGGGCGTTCGAGCACCTCGCCCATCAGCCCCGCGGGCACCGGCTCGTCCGCCAGCAACAGGATCGACTCCAGCACTTTGCGATCGTTCGGCATCAGCGTTGCTCCTCCATCAGCGCATATTCCTCGGCGTCGAGGACGACCTCGTCGACATCGCCCTCGCCCGTCCACGTCGCATGGATCTCCCCGAACCTCGTCGCCTGCGACAGCTCTACGGCCCCCGCCTTGAGGAGCTCGAGCAGCGCGATGAACCGCACGACGACCTCAATCCTCGGCGTCGTCTTCGGGCACAGTTCCGCGAACGACGCCCCCCCACGCTCCGCCAGCACCGCCGCGACTCGGACGATCGCGTCTTTCACCGACGCCGTGATGGGCGCGATATGAGAAGTATCGAGTTCTACTAGAGGCTTCGGAGCGAGCACGTCGGCGGCCGCACGCGCGACATCGGCAGGAGAAACGCGGGCGAGAACGTCGGGGGCGAGGTCCTGGAACCGCTCCTCGAGGGCTACCTCACGGGGGACGAACGCCGCGCCACTCGCCAGCGCCGCCGAGATCCACTCCCCTGCGGTTCGGTACGTAGCGCATTCGACGAGCCGCGCCAGCAGGAGGTCTCGCTCTTCCAGCAGTGCGTCGACGCCGTCATCGCCGGAGCGAGAGGGAAGCAGCCGGGCCGATTTCAACTCGAGCAGCGAAGCCGCGACGACGAGGAACCCAGTTGCGGACTCTAGGTCGAGGGCCATCCCGTCGATCGCTCGGAGGTACTCGTCGGTGATCGTCGATAGAGACACCTCGTAGATGTCCACCTTCTGGCGCGTGATGAGGTGCAGCAACAGGTCGAGGGGCCCTTCGAACACCTCGAGCCTCACCTCGTACGGCATCACACCACCTCAGTGACTTCGCGACTTGTCGACATATCTACTTTTTGGCGCACAGCCTGCGTACACGCCAGCCTACGCGTCGAGCGCACGGGCGGCCCGGCTTTCTTCTCTGTCGCCCAGGCCGACCTTGCCCCGCACGACCTCGAGCGTCTCGTCGGCGACCGCCGCTGCCTCGTGAGCCCCGTGCGCGACGAGCCGCTCGAGCTCGATCCGATCCGCCATCAGGCTCTCGTAGCGCTCCCGGATAGGGCGGAGGCGCTCGACGAGCACGTCGGCCAGCGCCTGCTTGAACTCGCCGTAGCCCTTGCCGTGGAACTCCCCTTCGATCTCCGGCACAGCTCGGTCGGCGGCAAGTGCCATCAGAGTCAGCAGGTTGGTGATCTCCGGCTTGTCCGGTGCGGCCACGACCTCCCGGCCCGAGTCGGTGACGGCAGACTTGACCTTCTTGACGATCGCGTCTGGAGGGTCGATGAGCTGGACGGATGCGAGGGGCCGTCCCGCCGACTTGCTCATCTTCTGCGTAGCGTTATCGAGCGACATGATCCGTGCCCCCGCTGCCGGGATCCACGCTTCTGGGACCACGAAGGTCTCGCCGAACGTCGCGTTAAAGCGGATCGCCAGGTCACGCATCAGCTCGATGTGCTGGCGCTGATCCTCGCCCACAGGCACCCCGTGGGCGCGATAGAGCAACACATCGGCTGCCTGGAGGATGGGGTACGTGAAGACCCCTACGCCGACCGACTCTGTGTCCCCTTTCGACTTCTCCTTGAACTGGACCATCCGCCTGAGCTCCCCCATCCGGGCGATGCATTGCAGGATCCACGAGAGCTCGGCATGGGCCGGGACGTCGGATTGGACGAACAAGACGGATCGCGTGGGGTCGATCCCGCACGCGACGAGCTCCGCGACCTTTGCGACCGTGTTCGCCCTGAGCTCCGCGGGGTCCCACGGAAGGGTCATCGCATGGAGGTCGACGATGCAGAAGAACGAGTCGAACTCGTCCTGCTGCGCTGCCCAATTGCGGATCGCTCCGAAGTAGTTGCCGACATGGGCCTCGCCGGTCGGCTGGATCCCGCTGAACACCCGTTTGCGGACCCCACTGCTCGAGTTGAAGTTCAGCGTTAGACCTCCGACACATCAAGGGGTGGGCGCCGCCTACAATACCGGCCCGTGAAGTCCCTAGGCTTTCTTTCTCTGCTGCAGAGCTCCCCGCTTGCTTTCGTTCTCCTTATGGTCGGCCTGCTCGAATCGATCGCCCTTCACGAGCTTGCACACGCCGTCGTTGCGGACCTACAGGGCGACCGGCTCCCACGTGCGATGGGTCGCGTAACCCTCAACCCACTCCGCCATCTCGACCCGATGGGGACCGTCCTCATCGTCCTGGCGGGCTTCGGGTGGGGCAAACCGGTCGAGTTCCGACCGAGCGCCCTGGCCTCGCGACGCTTCGGGGCCGCGATGGTGGCCGTAGCCGGGCCGCTCACGAACTTCATCCTCGCGACCGCGGCTGCCTTTCCCCTCGTCGCCCGTTTCAACAGCCATGATTTCTCCAGCCCGGTGACCGTCTTCCTCGAGTACTTCGTATCCGTGAACGCGCTCCTCGCGATCTTTAACCTGCTCCCTCTACCTCCACTTGACGGTTCGCGTTTGCTGACGATCTTCCTCCCCCCCAACCGCCAGAACGTCATCTACTTCCTGGACAAATGGGGGTTCCTCATCCTGATAGGGCTCGTCTTCCTCGGTGGGACCGCCGTCCTGCAGCCCGTGCAGGATCACCTCGTGGGCTGGATGCTCCGTTTCGCCGGAGGGGGCTAGGGCGATTTAACGATTTGTCGACTGGACTACTTATCGGCAAGTCGACGAATCGCTGAACGCCCAGCGACGTAGGACAAACCCCCACCAGCGGTGACGACGCTTATCTCTTTGTTCCCAAATATATTTGTCGATAACAAAACAAGGCGCTATAG
>JALZGD010000160.1 GCA_030861205.1 Actinomycetota bacterium | reverse complement strand
CCACGCATGTTCATGGCGGCGCGGCGACAGGTCAGGTATCCCGTGGTCGAGATCATCGAACAAACACCTGAGATCCCCGAAAGCTGCCAGTGGGGCCTGTTCTTACGTAACCACGACGAGCTCACGCTCGAGATGGTGACGGACGAAGAACGCGACTACATGTACAACGAGTACGCGAAAGACCCGCGCATGAAGCTCAACCTGGGGATTCGCCGCCGGCTCGCGCCGTTGCTCGAGAATTCGCTGGACCAGATGGAGTTGTTCCACGCGATGCTGCTCGCGCTGCCGGGCACTCCAGTCCTTTATTACGGCGACGAGATCGGCATGGGCGACAACATCTATCTCGGTGACCGCGACGGTGTGCGCACCCCGATGCAGTGGACCGGTGACCGCAACGCAGGCTTCTCGAGGGCAGACTTCGCGCAGCTGTACCTGCCCCCGTTGCTCGACCCGGTTTACGGCTATCAGGCGCTTAACGTCGAGGGTCAGCTCCGCGACCAGAACTCGTTCCTTCAGTGGTTCCGCCGGCTGCTCGCGGTCAGGAAGCAGCACGACGTCTTCGGTTACGGTGAGTTCGAGGCGTTGCATCCCGACAATCCGGCGATCTTCGCCTTCGTCCGAAAGCACAAGGACGAGATCATCTTGGTGGCCAACAACCTCGCAGGAAGGGCGCAGGCGGCGGAGTTAGACCTGTCCGGCTATGCGGGTATGTATCCCGTCGAACTTCTCGGGCGAGAGCGCTTCCCGCAGATCGGGGAGCTCCCCTACCTCCTGACTTTCGGCCCCCATAGCTTCTATTGGTTCCAGTTGACGAACGAGGGCTCATGAGCGCAGACATCGCAGCGACCATCACATCGTGGATCACCGACCGCCGTTGGTTCGCCTCGGTAGGCGGCAGCGATTTCGCGGTCGAGATCCTCGATTCGGTGACGGTCGCCGAAGGACCGCCCGAGCTTCGCATCTCCATCGCATCGATCGACTTCCACGAGTCTGGCCGTCGCATCTATCACTTGCCTTTGCTCGTTGAAGACGGGACAGCGCGCGACGCTGTCGACGAATCGCGGCATCTCACGGCGCTCGCCCGATTGATGGTCGAGGGCGCGTCGATCAAAGGAAGACATGGCACGTTCCATTTCAGCGCGCCGGGGCTGGACCCGTCCGCCGATCCACCGGGAACGACATCGAGCCGGATGATGGGCGCAGAACAAAGCAACTCGTCGCTCGTATTGGACGAGAACGTCATCCTGAAGATCTTCCGACGTGTCGAGCCCGGCCCCAACCCAGACCTCGAACTCGCGCGCGCTCTCACGGGAGCAGGCTTCGATCACATACCGGCACAGCTCGGCGAGATCACGTACGAGGGAGACGACGACCACGGCTCCTACGACCTTGCGCTCGCCCAGCGCTTCGTGGCCGACGCCGAGGACGGATGGACGGTCGCGGTTCGTCAGGTCATCGCCGTATACGACGAAACGCACGAAGCCGACGTCGCGGAGGATGTCGCGTTCCTCACCGAAGAGCGCGCTGCTGCGCTGCTCGAGAACATCGGACGCCTAGGCGACGTCACGGCGGGGCTTCACGTCGCGCTGTCACGAGAGGAGCTGGAACCCGACCTTGCACCCGAACCGCTAACGGACGTCGATCTCACCCATCTCGCCGATCGCATCGCGGCCACGCTCGACAGGTTGAGCGCTGCGGGATTCGCCGAGATCGAAGGGCTGGACGCGCACATCCAGGAGCGCGTCGACGCGATGAAGAACCTCACGGAGATCGGCCTCAAGACGAGGATCCACGGCGATTATCACTTGGGGCAGGCCCTGCTGGCTCGCGGCGAGTGGATGATCGTCGACTTCGAAGGCGAGCCCTTGAAGCCGTTTGGCGAACGCAGGGCGAAGCATTCACCCATCCGAGATGTCGCCGGGATGCTGCGCTCGCTGAACTATGCGGCGACCGCGGGACTGTTCGAACGCGCCGAGCCCGATTCCGAAGAATGGAAGCATCTCCAGACATGGGCCGACGCGTGGGAGGGCGCAGCGCGCGATCGCTTCCTGACGTCCTACCTGACTCGAGCGCACGAAGGGCGCTTCCTTCCACGAGAGCGCGAAACATTTGCGGTTCTTCTGGATGCCTTCGAGCTCGATAAAGCGCTGTACGAGGTCGAGTACGAGCTCAACCACCGACCGCAATGGCTACGCATCCCCCTGCGCGGGGTGGCGCAGATCATCGAACGGAGTCGACGATGACGCGCGGCAACGACAAGATCGCCCGGTTGATCGACGGTGAATCTCGAGATCCGCACGCGATCCTCGGCAAGCACACGGTTAAAGACCGCACGGTCATTCGAACCTTTCGGCCGGACGCACAAACGGTGCGGCTCCTCGTCGACGGCGAGCCGACCGCCAAGCTCGAGCAAGTTCACCCCGGCGGCTTGTTCGAAGCAGAGGTCGACGGCGACCTCTGCGACTACGAGCTCGAGGTCGGCTACTCGGACGGGTTGACCGTCACCATCACCGACCCGTATTCGTTCTTGCCGTCACTAGGCGACATGGACCTTCACCTTGCCGGCGAAGGCACTCACCTCGAGTTGTACGAAAAGCTCGGGGCGCACGTGCGCGACCTCGAGGGTCATCGCGGCGTGAGCTTCGCGGTGTGGGCCCCCAACGCTCGAAGCGTCAGGGTCGTAGGAGATTTCAACTCGTGGGACGGCCGCCTCCATCCCATGAGATCACTGGGGCCGTCGGGGATATGGGAGCTGTTTCTGCCGGGCGTCGAACCGGGCGCCCTCTACAAGTTCGAGGTCGTGACCGCGCAGGGAGACGTCGTGTTGAAGTCCGATCCGTACGCGCGGGCGATGGAGGTTCCGCCCGGCACCGCATCGATCGTCTTCGACAGCGAGTACGAGTGGTCGGACGAGCAGTGGCTGACGAAACGAGCCGACCAGGACCCATACCGGTCCCCGATGTCGATCTACGAGGTGCACGTCGGCTCGTGGCGGCGCGCGGCAGACGGAGAGTCTCTTTCCTACCGCGAGCTGGGACCACTGCTGGCGGACTACTGCAGAGAGATGGGGTTCACCCACGTCGAGCTGCTGCCCGTCATGGCGCACCCGTTCTACGGATCGTGGGGCTACCAGACCACCGGGTACTTCGCGCCGACAAGCCGCCACGGGACGCCGCAGGACTTCATGTCCCTCGTCGATCACCTGCACCGTGAGGGGATCGGCGTGATCCTCGACTGGGTGCCGGCGCACTTCCCGACCGACGAGCACGGGCTCGTCTACTTCGACGGAACGGCGCTCTACGAGCACCTCGACCCGCGTAAGGGAGAGCATCCCGACTGGGGAACACTCGTCTTCAACTACGGCCGTAACGAAGTGCGGAACTTCTTGATCTCGAACGCTCTGTTCTGGCTCAAAGAGATGCACATCGACGGTTTGCGAGTCGACGCCGTCGCCTCGATGCTCTACCTCGACTACTCACGGAAAGAAGGCGAGTGGGTCCCGAATGCCGAAGGGGGCCGAGAGAACCTCGAGGCGATCGGGTTCCTGCATCAGCTGAACACCGCCGTATACGGAGAGTGCCCGGGCACGATGACGATCGCCGAGGAGTCCACCGCATGGCCCGGGGTGAGCCGTCCTGTGCATCTCGGAGGGCTCGGCTTCGGATTCAAATGGAACATGGGGTGGATGCACGACACGCTCGCCTACTTCTCGAAAGACCCGATCCACCGGCGCTATCACCACAACAATCTGACGTTCTCGATGATGTACGCGTGGAGCGAGAACTTCGTCCTCCCTCTGTCCCACGACGAGGTCGTGCACGGCAAGGGCTCGTTGCTGAACAAGATGCCGGGAGACCGCTGGCAGAGGTTCGCCAACCTACGCTCCTTGCTCGCGTACATGTGGGCGCACCCGGGCAAGCAATTGCTGTTCATGGGGGCCGAGATCGCGCAAGAGCGCGAATGGGATCACGATTCGTCGATCGACTGGCACCTTCTCGACGACGATGACCACCGCGGTATCCAGCGACTCGTATCCGACCTCAACTCGGTCTACAAACGCACCCCCGCGTTGTGGGAACTCGACGTGGCTCCCGAAGGCTTCCAATGGATCGACGCGAACGACGCAGATAACAACGTCATCTCCTTCTACCGCTCGTCTGAAAGAACTGGTCAGAGACTCGTTTGCATCGCAAACCTCTCGCCTATGGTCCGAACCGATTTCCGTGTCGGCCTGCCGGGCCCTGGTGAGTTCGAAGAGGTGCTGAACACGGACGCCGGCTTCTACGGCGGGACCGACGTAGGCAACATGGGGGCCGTCGCGTCGGAGAACAAGTCGTGGCACGGCCTCGAGTACTCGGCCCGGGTGACGCTTCCTCCGTTAGGAGTTGTGTGGCTGCTCGGATAATCGTCCACGGCCACTTCTACCAACCCCCTCGCGAAGATCCCTGGACGGGGATCGTCGAAGAACAACCATCCGCTGCTCCCTTTCACGACTGGAACGCGCGCGTCCACGCCGAGAGCTACCAGCCCAACACGGCCGCACAGATCACGGTCGACGACCGTCAGGAGACGGTCAACAATTTCGAACGCATCAGCTATGACGTCGGCCCAACGCTGCTGAAGTGGATGCAAGAGGCAGACAGACAAACCTACGAGCTCATCGTGGGCGCCGACCATAAGGTTCGCTTCGAGACCGGTCACGGCAACGCGCTGGCGCAGGCGTATCACCACACGATCCTCCCGTTGTCATCGGCGCGCGACGCGAGGACCGAGATCCGGTGGGGTAAAGCAGACTTCCGACATCGCTTCGGTCGCGACGCCGTTGGGATGTGGCTTCCCGAAACGGCATGCAACGACGCGACTCTCGGACTGCTGATCGAAGAGGGAATCCGATTCACGATCCTTGCCCCCTCGCAAGCGAGCTACTGGCGCAGGATCGGCGACGACCACTGGAACGACGTGACAGAACAGCCGATCGAGACCCGCGTCCCGTACCGCTACTCGCACCCGGACGGATCCGCCGGGTCGCTAGTGCTGTTCTTCTACGACGCGGACGTCGCGCGAGCCGTGGCGTTCGAGCAAGGAGCATCCTCCGCGGAGAACTTCCTCGACCTCTTCGAGGCGAAGGTTACGCAAGAAGGCGTGGTCCACACGGCAACCGACGGCGAGACCTACGGCCACCACCACAAGTTCTCGGAGCTCGCGCTTGCCTACGCGCTCTTCGAAGATGCCCCGGGGCGCGGCATCGAGACGACGAATTACGAGACATGGCTCGCGTCGACCGAGCCCGAGTACGAGGTCCAGATCGTGCCGGGAGAGGGAAGCTCGTGGTCGTGCGCGCACGGCGTCGGGCGCTGGTCGCGCGACTGCGGGTGCTCGACCGGAGGCGAGCCAGACTGGAATCAATCGTGGCGCGCCCCGCTACGTGCGGCACTCGACATCGTCAAGAACGACGCCGATCGAACGTTCGTCTCGCAGGCCCACGCGTTGTTCCGCGATCCATGGGCAGCGCGTGACGACTACGTGAGTGTTGTCGTGGGGGCCGAAGACCTTGACGCGTTCCTGACACGGCACCTGACCGGCGCTCCTTCGGACCGCAGCCGGGCCGCGATGGTGCTCGAGCTCCAACGCAATGCGATGGCGATGTTCACGAGCTGCGCATGGTTCTTCAACGACGTCGGAGGAATCGAGACCGTGCAGATCCTGCGTTACGCGGCGCGCGTCTTCGACCTTCTCGAGCAACTCGACGGGATGCGTCCGCTGCAACCGTTCCTCGACACTCTGAAACGCGCCCGCAGCAACGACCCCGACATCGGAACCGCCACCGACGTGTTCGAAGGCATAGTCGCAGCCCGCACTTAGCGACCGGCCTA
>JALZGD010000159.1:2666-5886 GCA_030861205.1 Actinomycetota bacterium | reverse complement strand
CACGTGTACTACTTGCCGATCGAGTTCCCGATCGTCGTCGACGACCTGAGGCCCGACGACCCCGACTTCCAAGCTGACATCGACCGCCGCATCGTCGAATTGCTGCACTCGCACTCGATCGAGTTCGAGACCCTGACGGGGTCCGTGGAGGAGCGAGTAGCCAAGGTGCTGGCCGATCTCGGCCGCTAGACGCCGGGTTCGACCTCCTGTTTGACCCCCTTCCCGCCCAGGGCTACCATTAGCACTCGCACGCTTTGAGTGCTAATCCGTAGTAGCAACCCAGACCAGGAGGTACGCATGGCCACGGCTACGAAGACGAACCTGAAGCCCCTCGAGGACCGCATCCTCGTCCGCCCGGAAGAGGGCGAAGAGACCACCGTCTCCGGAATCGTCATTCCCGACACCGCAAAGGAGAAGCCGCAGGAGGGCACGGTCCTCGCGGTCGGCCCCGGCAAGCGGTCCGACTCCGGTGAGCTGATCCCCATGGACGTCAAAGAAGGCGACCGCGTCGTGTACTCGAAGTACGGCGGCACCGAGATCAAGGTCGACGGCGAAGAGCTCCTCATCCTGTCGGCTCGCGACGTTCTCGCCATCCTCGGCTAGATCCACCACTTTCTTTCCGACGCAGGGCCGCTGACCGCGCCCTGCGTCTTTGTCTAGAGCCAAGGGAGGCAGCATGTCCAAGATCGTTCGCTTCGACTCCGATGCCCGTCAGGGGCTGGAGGCGGGAGTCAACAAACTGGCAAACGCAGTGAAGGTGACGCTCGGCCCGAAGGGTCGCAACGTCGTGCTCGACAAGAAGTGGGGCGCGCCGACGATCACCAATGACGGCGTCACGATCGCGAAAGAGATCGAGCTCGAAGACCCATGGGAGAACATGGGCGCGCAGCTCGTCAAGGAAGTTGCATCCAAGACCAACGACGTCGCCGGAGACGGCACGACCACGGCGACTGTGCTTGCGCAGGCCATGGTCAAGGCCGGTCTTCAGCACGTAGCCGCAGGGGCCAACCCCATGGCCCTCAAGCGCGGCATCGAGAAAGCGGTCGCGGCCGCGATCGATTCCATCAAGGCCGAGTCTCGCGACGTCGAGGGCCGTCAGCAGATCGCGCACGTCGCGTCGATCTCTGCGAACAACGACCCTGAGATCGGCGAGATGGTTGCCGAAGCGATGGACAAGGTCGGCAAGGACGGCGTCATTACGGTCGAGGAATCGAACACCTTCGGCTTGGAGCTCGAGCTCGTCGAAGGCATGCAGTTCGACAAGGGGTACATCTCCCCGTACTTCGTCACCGACCAAGACAGCATGGAAGCCGTGCTCGAGGACCCGTACATCCTGCTCGCGCAGCAGAAGATCTCGTCGGTTCGCGATCTGCTGCCGGTGCTCGAGAAGGTCATGCAATCCGGCAAGGCACTGATCGTGATTGCGGAAGACGTAGAGGGCGAAGCACTGGCGACCCTCGTCGTGAACCGCATCCGTGGGACTTTCTCCTCGGTCGCGGTGAAGGCCCCCGGTTTCGGTGACCGGCGCAAGGCGATGCTGCAAGACATCGCGATCCTGACTGGCGGACAGGTGGTCTCCGAAGAGATCGGCCTGAAGCTCGAGTCCATCGGTCTCGACCTCTTGGGCCGTGCTCGCAAGGTCGTCGTCACGAAGGACAACACGACGATCGTCGAGGGTCAGGGAGACGCTTCCGAGATCAAGGGACGGATCGACCAGATCCGCGCCGAGATCGACCGCACTGACTCGGACTGGGATCGCGAGAAGCTGCAGGAGCGCCTCGCGAAGCTCGCCGGTGGTGTGGCGGTCCTGAAGGTTGGTGCTGCAACCGAGGTCGAGCTCAAAGAGAAGAAGCACCGCATCGAGGACTCCGTGTCGGCGACCCGTGCTGCGGTCGAGGAGGGCATCGTCCCGGGCGGAGGCACGACGCTCCTGCGAGCACGCGAAGCTGTCGAGGCTCTCGAGATGACGGGCGACGAGCGCGCGGGTGGGCTGACGGTCGCGTCGGCTCTCGCCGAGCCGATCCGCTGGATCGCTCAGAACGCCGGCCTCGAAGGCGGCGTCGTAGTCGAGCGGGTGCTCAACGAGAAGCCGGGCCACGGTCTGAACGCTGCCACCGGCGAGTACGTCGACCTCCTGAGCGACGGGATCATCGACCCAGCGCGCGTGACGAGGTCGGCCCTCGAGAATGCGTCGTCGATCGCGGCTCTTCTGCTGACGACCGAGGCCACTGTTGTCGACAAGCCGGAAGAGGAAGACGACCATGCTGGCCACGACCATGCCGGAGCTATGGGCGGCATGGGAGGTATGGGCGGCATGGGCGGCATGATGTAAGGACCGTTGATTCGCAGCTTGGGGGGCCTTTCGGGGCCCCCCAGCTCGTTACGGAGGTCCTTCAGTGGCCGCCGCGCCAGGAGAACGCGTGGCGGGCGCCGAACCTCTGTGGCAGGATGCGCTCGCCTCGGTGGCGGCGCCGGGGAGCCCTTCTCAGGGCGCAGCTACGGGTCCTCGCGGGCCGCACGTTTGTGCTGATGACTCAGAGCTGATCTAGGAGCGGGATCGATGAGAACGAAGGTCGTTGGCGCGGCCCTCGCGGCCGTCGTCGCCTCCACCCTTCTGCTGCCGACCCCTTCCTCGACCGCGAACCAGCACGCCAAGCTCCGTGCGACGAAGGACCGACTTCGCTCCGTCGAAGCGTCGATGCACGACGACGTGTCGACCGCGCACGGTCTGAAGCATCACATCGACCGTCTCAATAGTGAGATCAGCTCCGCCGAGATCGCCGCCAACCGGCTCGCTGCCGCGATCGAGCGGATCCGATCCGAGATCCACACGGCGCAGGCGGCGGTGGACCGCGCCGAAGCCGCCGCAGGCCGCGTCAGGGATCTCGCCAAATCGCAGGCGGTCGCGCTCTACGAGCAAGACTCGACCGACGTTCTGGCGGTCCTTCTCGGATCGAAGTCTCTGTCCGAGCTCGACACCAGAGCAGAGATGCTGGGGGTTGCGGCCGCGAAGAACACCGGCGCGCTCGTCCAGTACGGACGCCTTCGCCTGACCATAGAGGCGACGCACAAGCAGCTCTTCGAAAAAGAGTCTGAGTTAGCCGACCGCCTCGACGATCAGCAGAAACTGCACGACGAGCTCGCGACACGCCGGGACGAGCTTGCGTCCGATCTCGAGAAGCTTCACGGGAAGATCGCCGAGGACAAAGATCGAGAAGGT
>JALZGD010000159.1:0-2656 GCA_030861205.1 Actinomycetota bacterium | reverse complement strand
ACCCTTCACTCGGTCGCGATTCTCGGCAAGTCGACCCAGGGTTTCATCTGGCCTTTGAACGGCGCGATCAACTCGCCGTTCGGGCCGCGCTGGGGCAGTTTCCATCCCGGCATCGACATCGATGGCTACACGAGTGAGCCGTTCGTTGCGGCCAAGGCCGGCGTCGTGATCGAAGCCGGTTGGATCGACGGATACGGGAACGCAACGATCATCGATCACGGCGGTGGTCTCGAGACCTTGTACGGGCACCAGTCGAAGTTGGGCGTCCACACGGGCGAGCGGGTGCGACAGGGCGAAATCATCGGCTACGTCGGCTGCACCGGATACTGCACGGGCCCGCACCTGCATTTCGAGGTCCGCGTGAACGGTGCCCCGCAGGACCCCATGAAGTTCCTGCCGCCACGCTGACGTCGCGAACAAATCACCTACGGGCATCTTGCACCGCCGTCGAGCGATGGCTAGAGTCCGTTCTGCACCCGTTGAGTTGTAAACCGAGCTTGCTCGGGACGAAGGCTCGGCGGGTGCATCTTTTTATGGGTCGCTACGCCGGTTGTCCCGCGCAGCGGAACGCCCTGCTTCGCGCCTTCCGGCACGGTGCGGCGCCATGCCTCCCCCAAGTGTCGAATTGGGATTCCTAACGCGGGGTGCCTAGCGCCATAGGTCCGCTAAGTGCGGAAATCGGGACTCCTATTCGCCGGCCCAAGCCACAGCTTTCGCTCTCTCTGGGCAGCCGACACCGACTCCTGTTACCCTAGAGTGCAATAGGAGTGCGCCCGGAGTGTTCTCTCCTCTGTGTCGGCGCTCCTGCCCCCGTCAGATGAGTTTTCGTCGAGTCGAGCTGAAGGAGCCGTCATGCCCAGCACTCTGAAAGACGTTCCCGGATTCCCCCCTCACGGCGGCGCACTCGAGCTGCGCATAGCAGGGCCCGAAGAGCACTCGCAGCTTGCCGCGGAGGCGTCGAAGCTCCCGCAGATCGACGCCAAGGCGAGGCGGGTTCTCTCCGACCTCGAGCTGATGGCGGTCGGGGCGGTATCGCCGAACCGAGGATTCATGACGCGAGCCGATTACGAGTCGGTCGTGACTGAGATGGCTCTTGCAAACGGCCTGCCGTGGAGCCTCCCGATCACGCTGTCGGCGACCGACGAAGAGGTCGCCGCGCTCAAAGGTGCCGAGCGCGCGGCCATCGTCCACGAGGGTGAGCCGGTTGCGATCATCGATGTCGAAGAGGTCTTCGACTACGACGTCGCGCGCGAGGCGGAGCTGACCTATCGGACGACGGACGAGAACCACCCCGGCGTTGCGTACCTCTATTCGCAAGCTCCTCACTATGTGGGTGGAGACGTCACGGTTCTCCAGAACCCCTTCGCTCACGAGTTCGCGACGTATCGCAACACACCGCTGCAGCTGCGCGAGAAGATCGCCGAGCGTGGGTGGCGCACGGTCGTCGCATTCCAGACCCGTAACCCGATTCATCGAGCGCACGAGTACCTCACCAAATGCGCTCTCGAGATCGTCGATGGTCTCATCATTCATCCGCTCGTGGGCGGGACGAAAGGCGATGACATCCCCGCCGAGACGAGGATGAAGTGTTACGAGGTCCTGATGGAGAACTACTACCCCCACGATCGCGTCATCCTCTCGGTCTTCCCCGCTGCGATGCGTTACGCGGGCCCGCGTGAAGCGATCTGGCATTCGTTGCTGCGCAAGAACTACGGCATGACGCATTTCATCGTCGGGCGGGACCACGCAGGAGTCGGCAACTACTACGGCACGTACGACGCCCAGCTTTTGTTCGAAGAGTTCGATCCGAACGATCTCGGCATCTGGCCGCTGAAGTTCGAGCACTCGTTCTTCTGCAAGAAGTGCGGCTCGATGGCGTCTGCAAAGACGTGCCCTCACGGCGCGGACGATCACGTGCATCTCTCTGGCACGCAGGTTCGACAGATGCTGCAAGAGGGCGTCGAGCCGCCGTCGGAGTTCTCGCGCCCCGAGGTTGCTCGGATCCTGATCGAAGACGCTCGGGCCAACGCCGGTAAGGAGTAAGCGATGCCTCTGTTTTCCCGGAAGAAGGATCAGAGCCAGACCTCCGAGACCGTGGCCCCGAGAAGTGGTCGCAAGGTCATGGTGATCGGGCTCGACTGCGCCCCGCCCCGACACGTGTTCGAGGAGTACGCGGACGAGATACCGAACCTCACGAAGCTCCGCGAGAACGGGGTGTGGGGGCCGCTCGAGTCGATCACCCCACCGATAACCGTGCCGGCCTGGATGTGCATGATGACGTCGAAGGATCCCGGGACTCTCGGTATCTACGGCTTCCGCAACCGTAAGGACCACACCTACGACGGCCTTGCGTTCGCTACCTCGTGGGCGATCAAGGAACCAACGGTATGGGACATCTTGTCCGAGGCCGGCAAGGACTGCATCGTGATGTCCGTTCCGCCTTCCTATCCTCCGAAGCCGCTGAACGGCGTCCAGATCGGTTGCTTCCTGACTCCCAGTAACGACGCGGACTACACGTATCCCAAGGAGCTCAAGAAGGAGCTCGAGGAAAACGTCGGCGATTACATCTTCGACATCCGTAACTTCCGGACCGACAACACGCAGTACATCCTCGACGAGGCTTACAAGATGACCGAGCAACGCTTCAAGACTGCCG
>JALZGD010000158.1 GCA_030861205.1 Actinomycetota bacterium | reverse complement strand
CGAGATCGTCGAAGGAGCGTCGCGTCCGGGGCACTTCGCCGGAGTTGCCACGGTCGTGGCGAAGCTCTTCAATATCGTTCGTCCCGACGTCGCATTTTTCGGCCAGAAGGACGCGCAGCAAGTCGCAGTTGTTCGCCGGATGGCCGCGGACCTGTCTTTCGGTGTGTCGATCGAGACCGTCCCCACGGTGCGTGAGGCCGATGGACTGGCTCTGAGCAGCAGGAACGTCCGCCTCGACTCTGCCGAGCGCGCTCGTGCAGTAGTCCTCTACGAAGCTCTCAAGGCAGGCGAGGAGGAGATCCGGTCGGGAGGAGATCCACGATCGGCGGAGAAAGCCATGCTCGAAGTTGCCGGACGGGAGCCAAGCTTCGATCTCGACTATGCGCGGGCTCTAGACCCGGATAACTTCGAAGAACCGGGGGGTAGCGCTTCAGTGCTTCTCGCAATCGCGGGCACCATCGGCAATACGCGGCTGATAGACAACGTTCTTGTTAACGCAATGCAGGCGGAGATCGCGAAAGCGACTTCGACCAGATAGGAGGGTGTCATGCAGCGCAGCATGATGAAGTCGAAGATCCACAGGGCTACGGTTACGGACGCGAACCTGGCTTATATGGGTAGCGTCACGATCGACGAGGACCTGATGGAAGCGGCGGATCTTCTCGCGTACGAACGGGTCCACGTCCTCGACATCAACAACGGTGCTCGCTTCGAGACGTACGCGATCCCGGGCGATCGTTCCTCGGGAACGATCTGCCTCAACGGTGCGGCGGCGCGCCTGGTCCAGCCCGGCGACAAGGTAATCATCATCTCCTACGCTCTTTACGACGAAGCCGAGCTTGCCGAACACCAGCCGATCGTCGTGAACGTGGACGAGAGCAATTCGATCGCTCCGGCGTTGAGCGAGGTCAAGTTCGAGAGCGTCGCGTCTCCTACTAACTGATGCTGCTTGCCGTCGACGTCGGCAACACACAGACTCACCTAGGGGTATTCGACTCCGAACGCTTGGCGCACGAGTGGCGTGCAGCCACGGACCCACGTCGTTCGGCGGACGAGCTTGCACTCATGTATGGCGAGTTCCTTCGTCTGGTCGATATGACGTTCGAACAAGACGTCACGGGCTTAGCCGTCTGCTCGGTAGTGCCGCGCGCGACGCAGGAGCTTCGCGAGCTCGCCCGTCGCTACCTCGGGTTCGACGCCCTCGTCGTCGAGCCAGGAGTCAAGACGGGGGTTGCAATCAAGACCGACAACCCACGAGAGATCGGTGCCGATCGGATCGCAGATGTCGTGGGCGCTCGCGAGATCTTTCCGGACGGGCCTGTGATCGTCGTCGATTTCGGGACCGCGATAAAAGTCGAGGCGATCACCGCCCAAGGCGAATTCCTCGGGGGCGCAATCGCGCCTGGGATCGACACGGCAGCTACGGCGCTGTTCTCGGCAACAGCGCAATTGCGAAGAGTCGAACTCGTCGCGCCTCCACGAGCGATCGGACGGAGCACCGTGACGGCACTGCAGTCGGGCATCGTCTTGGGGACGGCGGCGTTGGTCGACGGTTTGATCGAACGCGTATCGGATGAACTCGGCGGCCGACCCAAGGTCGTTGCGACGGGGGGCCTGGCTCCCGTCGTAGCGGATCATTGCCGTCGAATCGACGTCGTCGAACCGATACTGACGCTCATGGGCTTGCGGCTGATCTTCGAGCGGAACACCACGTGACGGAGAAGAACGCGTATCCGTATCGTTACGAGCGCACGACGACGGTCGCGTCGCTGCGCGATCGCTTCGAGGATCTCGAAAGCGGATCCGACACTGGTCAGCCTGCTCGCATCGCGGGGCGCATCACGACGATCCGCTCGCACGGAAAGGTTGCTTTCGCCGACATCTCCGATGGATCCGCGAAGCTCCAACTCTTCGCGCAACCCAACGGCCTCGGCGACGACGGGTTCGACGATTTCCTACAGTTGAGCGTCGGCGACATTGTGGGAGCTTCGGGGGAGGTCGTAAAGACCCGCCGCGGTGAGCTGTCGTTGCGTGTGGACGAAGTGGTCCTGCTTGCGAAGTGCCTTCGCCCGATGCCCGAGAAGTGGCATGGGATGAGCGACGTCGAGGTGCGTTACCGACAGCGCTACCTGGACCTGTTGTCGAACCCACAGGCGCGTCGTGCGCTCGAAGCACGCAGCGATGCCACCGCCACGATCCGACGGTTCATGGTCGAACGAGGTTTCGTCGAGGTGGAGACGCCCCTTCTTCAGCCGGTCGCTGGAGGCGCAGTGGCGCGGCCCTTCGTGACGCATCACAACGCTCTCGACATAGATCTCTACCTTCGTGTCGCACCAGAGCTCTACCTGAAGCGCTTGCTGATCGGCGGCTTCGAGCGAGTGTTCGAGCTGAACCGAAGTTTCCGAAACGAGGGCGTGTCGACGCGCCACAATCCCGAGTTCACCATGCTCGAGGGATACGAGGCGTATTCGGATTACGAAGACACGATGGAACTGGTGGAGTCGTTGGTCAAAGCGATCGCATCCGTCGTCACTCCGTTGGCCGCCGATGAGCCTCCCGCGATCGACATCGATCGCGCGTTCCTGCGCATCCCGATGCTCGACGCGATCTCGGATGCGGTGGGGCAAGACGTCTCTTCGATGTGGGCGGATCAAGATGCTGAAGCATTGAAAAACCTCGCGAAGGAGTCAGGCGTGTCCGTGGAGGACGGCTCGACGCCCGGGAAGATCGTTGCCGAGATGTACGAGCAACGCGTCGAGAAAGCGATCACGGAGCCCACGTTCATCGTCGGCTTCCCTAAGGAGATCTCGCCGCTGGCGAAAGACCACAGGACGATCCCCGGTCTCACCGAGCACGCCGATCTCGTCGTCAATGGTGTCGAGATCGCGCCCATCTACTCAGAGTTGAACGACCCACAGGAGCAGCGGCGGCGCTTCGAGCAACAAGCAGCAGCGCGTGCACGGGGAGAGGGCGAGACGACGATCCCGGACGAGGACTTCCTCGAGGCGCTGGAATACGGCATGCCACCCGCGGGCGGGTTTGGGCTCGGTATCGACCGCCTATTGATGCAATTACTGGGCGTCACTTCCATCCGGGAAGTGATCCTGTTTCCGACTCTGAAACCGGACAGCGGCCGATAGCCGGTAGCGGACACTAGGCTTGCTTGCCTCATGAGCAAGCTTTCATGCGGGCTGCTGCTCACGTGCTGTCTGCTGCCACTCTCTTGCACCTCCACCGGAGACCAAGCGCTTCCGTTGCGCACGCCTCTGGCGTCCCCGACGAGCAAGAGCGAGCGCGTCATCGCGTTGATCGGCACGATGTCCGGCCCGGATAGATGGCGCGGCTCCGATGCATTCGAGGGAGCCAACCTCGGCGTGCAAGCGCTCAACCGAAACGTTGCACCAGGGCGGCCCCAGTTCCAGCTGGTGACGCGTGATGACGAGGGCGACGCGGAACGGGCAACCGCGCTGGTCAAGGAAGAAACGACCGACGCGCGGGTGCAGGGCGTCGTCTATGCCGGCCCGCCTGAAGGCCTTCCTCCCGCAGAGGAAGCGCTCGACTCGGCCGGGATCCCAGCGCTCCTTTGCTACGGGGATCTCGCGGGCGCGGGTCTGTTGCGGAGTCACACGTTCCAGGTCTCGCCGACCTACCCATGGGAAGCGCGATCGCTCGTTTCCTACGCACTAAAGGACCGCCACTACCGACGGCTCGGACTGCTCGTCGACACCTCGTTGACGGGACAGACCGCGCAGCGTGCCATCGCTGCCGAGGCGAGAGCGCTTGGTAAGGCGCGCATCACAACCGCGCGTTATGCGCCCGACACGGCCGACTTCGCACCGGCTCTAGAGAAACTGAAACGGGCCCGGGTTTCCGCGGTCGTCGTCGCGGCATCTCCACCCCACTTCGTCAGAGTGCAAAGAACGCTGAGGTCGATGGATGCGCGCTATCGATCGACCAGTGACGCCAGATCTCCACGAGGCCCGTGGCGTCCGCAGGTTCTCGCGTTCGACGGCGCGGTTGCACCGCAGCCGTATCAGGTGTTCCCCGGAACGGTCGCGTCGGACTCCTACTCGCGGGGCGCCCATTACTTGCCGCTGCCGGGTTTTCGCGAGTTCGCGTCGGCGTTTGAGAAATGGTGGGGCAAGAGACCGCTCGGATGGGAGGTGCGCTCGTACGACGCGGTCCAGATGATCGGGTGGGCGTCCTTCAGGGCGGACGTCAACGAGGACATCGCATCGGTGCTCGAAGGGATCAATGGGCAGCGTTTCGCCGGTCTCCCCATCGCCCTGAGCTCGCGAGATCATCTCGCTCTGGATCAGGACGCGATCGGGTTGTGGGTCGTTCCTAGAACGACGGAGTACGTCTACGAACGGACGGTTCTGCCGGTCTCGCTGCCGTGGGTACCGCTGGCACGAAGCTTCTCCCGCAACGAGCGACGCACGTCGATACCGGCCGCCGATTGGGGGCCGCTCTTTATCGGCGGAAATCGGGCTAAACGGGCACCCAGCGTTTACAAGATGCGCTACGGAATCACCTCCCGCCGGTCCGACCCGTTCCATTAGTTCCATGACGCCTACGGACAGCCTCCCGTCCTTCGGACGGGTTGCCGCCTTCGGCCTTCTGGCACGGCGCGCCCACTTCGTTCGCTAGCGCCTTCGCCAGGCCCATGCCAGATTTCACGACTGCGGAACTCCCGTCTCTTCGTTCCGAATGTCTAAACGGGGGTAGTAGATGGGCCGATGCAACACAAAGGTTCCCCGAACGGGAACCGATGAGACCGTTTCGGCGTTCTAAAGAAGTGCTGCATGCGAAGGGGAAGCACACCCCCCTCCGTATAATCGTCCTGGTACGGGGCACGTTCTAACGGACTGTCTCTTGCCACACCGGGGTTGCCCTCGGTCGAAGAAAAAGGAGGCGTGGCCCAGTGTTCGAACGCTTCACCGACAGGGCCCGCAGGGTGGTCGTTCTCGCTCAGGAAGAAGCGAGGCTTCTCAACCACAACTACATCGGAACCGAGCACATCCTGCTCGGACTGATACACGAAGGCGAGGGCGTCGCCGCTAAGGCGCTCGAATCACTAGGGATATCGCTGGAGAAGGTCCGCCAGCAGGTTGAAGAGATCATCGGTGCGGGACAGAGCCCCCCCTCGGGGCACATCCCGTTTACCCCGCGTGCAAAGAAAGTTCTCGAGCTCTCGCTACGCGAGGCGCTTCAACTAGGTCACAACTACATCGGGACCGAGCACATCCTGCTCGGCTTGATCCGCGAGGGCGAGGGCGTCGCCGCGCAGGTGCTCGTCAAGCTCGGGGCCGACCTCGGCCGGGTACGGCAGCAAGTCATCCAATTGCTATCGGGCTACGCAGGAAGTGGCAAGGAAGCAGCGGCCGGCGGTGGCGAGTCGCAGCAAGGCTCTCTCGTGCTCGACCAGTTCGGTCGCAACCTCACGCAGCTGGCACGCGAGAACAAGCTCGACCCCGTCATCGGGCGCGAGAAAGAGATCGAGCGGGTCATGCAGGTTCTGTCGCGCCGCACGAAGAACAACCCCGTTCTGATCGGCGAGCCGGGCGTCGGTAAGACCGCGATCGTCGAAGGGCTTGCCCAGCGAATCGTCAAGGGCGAGGTCCCCGAAACGATCACCGGGAAGCAGCTCTACACGCTCGACCTCGGCGCACTCGTCGCCGGCTCGCGTTACCGCGGCGACTTCGAAGAGCGCCTGAAGAAAGTGCTCAAAGAGATCAAGACGCGCGGCGACATCATCCTGTTCATCGACGAGCTGCACACGCTCGTCGGCGCGGGGGCCGCCGAGGGCGCGATCGACGCCGCGTCGATCCTGAAGCCGATGCTCGCTCGGGGGGAGCTCCAGACGATCGGCGCCACGACGCTCGACGAATACCGCAAGCACCTCGAGAAGGA
>JALZGD010000157.1:4670-5982 GCA_030861205.1 Actinomycetota bacterium | reverse complement strand
AGATCCTGCTTCGCTACCTCAACACCGTCTATTTCGGCGAGGGCGCGTACGGCATTCAGGCCGCGTCGCACGTCTACTTCGGGAAGCCGGTGAGGAAACTCTCGCTTGCGCAGGGCGCGACCCTCGCGGGCCTGATCCAGGCTCCCGAGGACTACGACCCCTACAAACACCCCGCGGCCGCGAAGGTCCGCCGCAACACCGTGCTCGGCAAGATGGAGCAGCTGGGTTACGCGGACGCCGGTCACGTCGCGAAGGCCGAGAAAGCGAAGTTGAAACTCCAGCAGACGACCGGCGCCCAGAGATATCCGGCTGCGTACTTCGTCGACTACGTCCAGCGCTTGATCACGTACGACCATCGTTTCAGCGCGCTCGGAGACGACGTCGTGTCGCGCCAGAAGAAGCTCTTCCAGGGCGGGCTGAAGATCTACACCACCGTCGATCTCGATGACCAAGCTGCGGCCGAAGCCGCGGTACAGCGCATCCTTCCGTACAAGACCGATCCGCATGCCGCCCTCGTGTCGATCGATCCGAATAACGGATACGTCAAAGCTATGGTCGGGGGCCGCGACTGGTTCGCGTCGGCCAAGAAAGACCCCTACTCGAAACTGAATCTCGCGACACTGGCCGAGCCCGACCTCGGACGCGTGCAGGACCCGGACAAGAAGAATCACTACCTGTACCAAGCACCGGGAAGCGGACGGCAGGCGGGATCGTCCTTCAAGCCGTTCGCGCTCGTCGCGGCGATCAAACAAGGGATCCCGTTGTCCGAGCGCTTCAAGGCTGCATCGTGCATGGACTTCCCCGGACAGAACGCGGGGGGGAACTGGCACGTCTGCAACTACGAGGGTGAGTCGTTTGCCTCGGGGATGCTGTCTCTTCTCGAGGCAACCGTGCACTCGGTCAACGTCGTGTATGCACAATTGATCCTCAAGGTCGGCCCGGAAGCGGTCGTGGACATCGCTCGTGCGATGGGGATCAACACTCCCCTGCTTGCCGTCCCGTCTGCGGTTCTCGGCGCGAACCCCGTCAACGCGCTGGACATGGCATCCGCGTACGGAACGCTTGCTGCCGGCGGTATGCATCACCCGCCGGTCGCCATCACGAAGATCGTGGATTCCGATGGCAACGTCCTCTACCGAGACTCGTCTACTTCGGCCGAAGCGATAGATCCCGCGGTGGCATACATAACGACGAGCGCTCTCGAACAAGTCGTGCAGCGCGGCACGGGAACGGCCGCAAACGTCATCGGCCGACCGGTGGCGGGCAAGACCGGTACCGCGCAGGAATACCGTGACGCGTGGTTCGTCGGTTA
>JALZGD010000157.1:3252-4660 GCA_030861205.1 Actinomycetota bacterium | reverse complement strand
GGTCACGTCGGTCTGGATGGGCTATCCACAAGGCGAGATCGAGATGAAACCGAGCTGCGCCGGTTCGGCAAGCCCGTGCATCCCAACGCGCACGATCACTTCCGGTGGCGTAACCGGAGGCTCGTTCCCGGCCCAGATCTGGGCGGCGTACATGATCCCGGCGTTATCGGGTGTGCCCGCAAGCAACTTCGTGCAGCCCGCGGTCGGTCTGGTGACGGTCACGATCGACACTCGCACTGGATGCCTCGCGGGGTCGCTCACACCGCCTCAGTACCGCGCGTCGGGAACGTTCGAGAAGGGGACGGAGCCCAAGAAGACGTGCCACGTGAAGGGCGATCGCAAGACCGTTCCCGACGTCGTCGGCTTCCCGAAGAACGACGCGCTGCAGATCCTCAAGACCGCCGGCTTCGAGGTCCAAGAGACCGAAGCAGAGTCGACGACTTATCCACCGGGACGTGTCATCGCACAGAGCCCGAGCGCTGGATCCAAAGCCGCTCCGGGATCGACGGTCACGATCACGATCTCGACGAAGAGCCAGGAATCGGACACCGTCACGGTGCCGGACGTGCTCGGTCTAAAGCGAGCGGAAGCAGAAGACCGGTTGACCAGTGCCGGCTTTACCGTCCGTGAGGTGACTCAAAAGGAATCGAGCCCGGGCCAAGCCAAGAAGAACCGCGGCCGCGTGTGGAAGCAATCCCCGCCCGGAGGCTCTCACGTCAAAGAAGGTTCCACCGTAACGATCTGGGTCAACCCCGGCTAGCAGGTCGCGGTCGCCGCGGTCGCCGCGACGCGAATGGGCTGTCGATAGCGAAGCGCCATGGGAGGTCGTCCCCTCGGCCCGCCGACAGGCCGATCCGCTCTGTCTGCAATACCGGCCCGTTCCTGAAATCGTCCGTGAGGCGATCTTCTGCACACCAGATCGCACATGGCGGCACCAAGCGAGCTCCGTTGTGCTCGCGAGTGATGCCCATGGCTTGAGTTAGGCGCGCGGGTCCCGATGTCAGCAGGCGGTCGTCGGCGATGCCCCCTCTCAGAGTCCGCATCTCCTCGATGCCGGACAGGGGCTCGCCCGCCCGGAGTAACACTGCTTCGCACACACCATCTCGCGCGCACACGACGTTCGCGCACCAATGCATCCCATAAGTGAAATACACATATAGATGCGCCGGAGGCCCGTACATCACCTCGGTACGCGCCGTTGGCCCTCGATAACCGTGAGATCCGGGGTCTATCTGACCGCGATATGCCTCGGTCTCGACCAAGCGCACGGCTAAGCGCGTGCCGCCGAGGTCGTGTACGAACAGACATCCGAGGAGCTCGCGAGCAACCGTCAGCGCGTCGCGCCCGTAGAACGCCTTCGAAAGACGAGGCATCTACGTCAAGAGGAACTCGAGCAGGGCCTTCTGAG
>JALZGD010000157.1:2261-3242 GCA_030861205.1 Actinomycetota bacterium | reverse complement strand
CTCGGCCTGATCCCACACGACCGAGCGAGAGCTGTCGATGACGTCCGCGGCGATCTCCTCGCCGCGGTGCGCCGGCAGGCAATGCATGACGATGCAATCGTCCGCCGCCATGCGCACGACGTCCGAGTCGAGGCGATATCGCTCCATGACCTTGGCGCGGGCCGCGCTTTGTTCTTCCTGTCCCATGCTGGCCCATACGTCGGTGTAGAGGACGTCCGCTCCTACCGCGGCCTCCGCTACGACGTTGGTAACCGACGTGCGGCCCCCCGTCTGAGCCGCGATGGTCGCGGCGTCCGACGCGATGCGGCTGTCGGGCTCGTATCCCTGTGGCGACGCGACCCGGACGTCCATCCCCAATCGCGCTCCAGCGAGCAACAGCGAGTTCGCGACGTTGTTGCCGTCACCGAGGTAACCGAGCGCGATGCCATCGAGCCGACCCTTGCTCTCCTCGATCGTCATCAGGTCCGCAAGGGCCTGGCACGGATGTTCCAGATCGCTCAACGCATTGATCACCGGCACCGAAGCGCCTCGAGACAGTCGGTCGAGCCGATCCTGTCCGAACGTGCGGATCACGATCGCATCGACATAACGAGATAGGACGCGGCCGGTGTCTTCGATGGTTTCCCCCCGTCCAAGCTGGAGCTCGTCACCGCGCAAGACGATCGCGTGTCCGCCAAGCGATGTGACGCCCGCTTCGAACGACACCCGTGTGCGCGTCGACGGTTTCTCGAAGATCAGCGCGACCTGCTTGCCTTCCAAGACGTTGGGCTGGCGCGGTTTCTTCTTGAATTTCGCTGCCCGATCGAGCACCGCCGAGATCTCGTCCGAGCTGAGATCGGCAACCGACAGGAAGTCTCGTTTGGTCAAGTCTCTAGCCTCGCAGCCGCGCGCCGAGCTCCGCCGAGAGCGCCGAGATTATGCGGTCGCGGGTCGACAGTGCTTCCTCGTCGGTGATCGTCCTGTCGGTGCTCCGCAGCTCCA
>JALZGD010000157.1:0-2251 GCA_030861205.1 Actinomycetota bacterium | reverse complement strand
GAACGAAACTGGAGGGCGAACGCGAGGCTCTTCTTTCCCTGCTCGATCTGGTCTCCACGGTAGACATCGAACAGCTGCACCGTTTGCACTTCCGGCGCGCCCGCCGCCGCAATGCCCTCAGCTGCACGTCGAGCCTCGATCTCTTCCGGAACGACGATCGCTATGTCGATGTTGGTAGCAGGCAGCCGCGATTGCTCACCGACTTCGATCGAAGGTGAGATGGCAGCGAGCACCGGGGCGTACGCAAGCTCGAACGCGACGGTCCCGTCGGGCACATCGAATCGAGCGCAGACGTCGGGGTGCACTTGCCCGAGTGCCCCCACCGTGGTCCCCGCGATCCGCAGCGTGGCCGCTCGCGTGGGATGGAAGGGAGCGCCGGCCGCGGCATCCGTAGTGAGACCGCTGACTCCCAGGGTCGAGCACAGGCCCTCGAGCAACCCTTTCACGGCGAAGAAATCCCACTCGCGGGCAGGCGTCATCCATTGTTGCGGGACTCGAGGTCCTGAGAACGCGCCCGCAAGCGTGACCGGCTCGCGCGGCAACTCTCCTGGAGCTTCTGCACGCGTCTCGTAGACGCGTGCGAGTTCGTAAACCGCAACCGAGGAAGTCCGGAAGGCGACGTTGCGCGCGATCACCCGCAGCAATCCCGGCAACAAGGTCGTCCGCAGGATCGCCTCCTCTTCCGACATCGGATTGGCGATCGGCACGGCCGCCCGTCCCGGGTGGTCCGCTGCAAGACCAAGGAGATCGAAATCCCCCGGCGGGGCGAAAGACGGCGTCCAGCACTCGGTGATCCCCTGCGCAGCCAGGAACCGGCGCGTGACGCGATCCAGCGACTGGGCACGATCCACACCGCCGGCGACACCAGGAGGCAGAGTCGCCGGAAGTCGGTCGAACCCGAGCAGCCGTGCGACTTCCTCGACTAGATCGACTTCCCTGACGACGTCGGGGCGAAAAGTCGGGACTTCGACATCCAGTGTTCCGTCATGTTGGTCGACGCCGAAGCCGACCGATCGCAGGTACGAGGCCTGCCGGTCGGGTTGGGTTGCCATGCCGAGAAGCCGATCCGTCGTCCGCGCCGCGAGTGCTATCCGGCGCCGCGGGAGAGGCTTTGGGTAGCGATCGACTGCCGGGCTCGAGACGCTTCCGCCCGCCGTTGCGGCGATAAGAGCAGCCGCCCTCGCTGCGGCGTACGGAACCATCTCGACGTCGGCGCCTCGTTCGAAGCGCGTCGATGCCTCGGTTCTCAGTTGTAGTCGCCGGCTGGTAGCGCCGATCGACGCCGGGTCGAAGTATGCAGACTCCAGGATGATCGCAGTAGACGCGTCGCTTACTTCGCTACCGGCTCCCCCCATGATCCCTGCGATCGCCACGGGATCCTTGGCGTCGGCGATGACGACGTCTTCGCCATCGAGCTGTCGATCGACTCCGTCGAGCGTCGTGATGCGTTCGCCGCGACGCGCGCGCCGCACGACGATCTTCGTCTTATTGATCTTCGCGGCGTCGAACGCGTGCAACGGATGCCCGGTTTCGAGAAGGACATAGTTCGTGATGTCGACGACGTTAGACACGGGACGCATCCCCGCCGCGAGTAGCCGAGCCTGCATCTTCTGAGGTGAGGACCCGGCGGTGACGCCTTCGATGTGCCAGCCCAGATACCGAAGGCAGGCGTTGGAGTCTTCGATCTCAACCGTCAACGGTGTCGTCCCTTCGGCCGTCGGGGGTTCGACCTCCGGCAAGCGCAGCTCGTTGCCTAGGATCGCGGCGACCTCACGCGCGACGCCGAACATCCCTAGGCAGTCCGGCCGGTTCATCGTGATCTCGAGCTCGAGGATCGTGTCGTCCAGCTCGAGCGCGCGGGCGATGTCCGAGCCGGGCTCGATGTCGTCCCCCAGCACCAGGATGCCCGAGTGATCTTTGGAGATCCCCAGTTCCGCGGCCGAGCACAACATCCCCTTCGATACCTGTCCCCGGATCTTCCTTTCGGTGATGTCCATCTCGGGAAGGTGCGCTCCGACCGTCGCGTAGGGAATGACGTCGCCGACGCCGAAATTGCGCGCGCCGCAGACGACCCGTTCGGTCGCTCCGCCACCCGCGTCGATGTCGACGAGGGTCAGGTTGTCGGCGCCGGGATGCTCCTCTATCCCGAGGACTTTGGCCGCGATGACGCCTTCGATCGGCCGCTCGGGCTTGTGGACCGCCTCGACCTTCGTGCCCGACAGGTCTAGTCCCTCGACCAGATGATCGACCG
>JALZGD010000156.1 GCA_030861205.1 Actinomycetota bacterium | reverse complement strand
AGTCGATACCGCGCACGTGACGCTTATGTACGAGAGTGGTTTGCAGGCGTTCGTGCACGTGTCTTGGATGGCGCCGATGAAGATCCGTACGTCGATGCTCGCATGCGAGCAAGGCATGGTCGTCTACAACGACGTCGATCCCGACGAAAAGATACGCGTGTACAAAGCGCAAGGCCACTTCAATCCGTCTGACGAGAACTCCCTGGTTCCGACCTTCCGTCTCGGCGACGTGACGATCCCCCGACTCCCGCAGGAGGAGCCGCTGAAAACCGTCGGCGCTACGTTCATCGATGCCATACGCGGGAAGAAGCCGCCCACGACAACGTGGGAGTTCGGAGTTCGAGTGCTGGCGATACTCGAGGCGGCCCGAGAGTCACTCTCGACGGGTCAAGCCGTCGATGTCCCCCGCGTCTTGGGAGGGCCATGAGCGCGTCCGACACACAAAAGATCAATAACGTCACTTTCGGAAGCAACGTCCGGGTGATGGACTTCGTCAACCTCTACGGCTGCACGATTGGCGATGACACGCTGATCGGGCCTTTCGTGGAGATCCAGGACGACGTGCGGATCGGCGCGCGCTGCAAGATAGAGAGTCACAGTTTTGTATGCACCGGAACAATCATCGAAGACGAGGTCTTCGTAGGTCACAGCGTCATGTTCACGAACGATCGCGATCCGGCGTCCACTAATCCCGACGGTTCGCTCAAGCGGGGCGACGACTGGAAGCTCGAAGCGTGCGTGGTGGAACGGCGTGCGGCGATCGGCAGTGGAGCCGTTCTGCTTCCCGGCGTCCGCATCGGGACGGGCGCGCTCGTGGGGGCCGGAGCCGTAGTAACCAAAGACGTTCCTGCCGACACCGTTGTGGCGGGCAATCCCGCAAAGGAGATGCGCAAGCGATGACTGAGAACGCGGTACCCATACTCGATACAAGAGCCGAGTACGCCGAGATCAAAAATGAGATCGATGCCGCAGTACACGCGGTTCTGGATTCGGGCCGCTTTGTCGGCGGACCGGAAGTGACGGGGTTCGAAGAAGATCTCTCAACGATCGCAGATGGGCGCCGCGCTGCTGCCGTCAACTCCGGCACGGATGCACTCCGCCTCGCGTTGTCGGCACTAGGGGTGGGCTCCGAAGATGAAGTGATCCTGCCGGGAAACACCTTTAGCGCCACCGCGATGGCCGTAGAGGCTGTCGGCGCAACCCCGGTGATCGCCGACGTAGACAGCGAGCTCCACGTGCTCACGGCCGACACCGTCGAACCATTGATCACGCGCGAGACGAAGTGCGTCATCCCCGTTCATCTGTACGGACACCCGGCACCGATGCCGGAACTGATGGACCTTGCTCGCGCACGCGGCATCGCAGTCTTGGAAGACGCGGCCCAAGCCCATCGCGCCACGATCGATGGACGGCCAACCGGCGCTTGGGGCGACGCCGCGGCATTCAGCTTCTATCCATCCAAGAACCTGGGGGCCTACGGCGATGGCGGCGCCGTTGTCGGGTCCGACGATGTGGTCGAGCAGGTCTGCATGATGCGCGACCTCGGTCGCGATGCCTCTGGGGAACACGTGGTTTTCGGGATCAATAGCCGCCTCGATGCTTTCCAGGCCGCGATCCTCCGCGTGAAGCTACGTCACCTCGAAAGATGGGAGGAGGCGCGCCGTTCTAATGCCGCGAACTACGTCGCGGAGCTCGCCGGCACGCCGATTGGATTGCCGACCGAGGCGCCGTGGGCGAAGCACGTGTACCACCTGTTCGTCGTGACGCTCGACGAGCGCGACCGAGTCATGCAACAACTAGCCGATGCCGGTATCTCCACGGGCGTCCATTACCCGACGCCGATCCATCACCAGCCCGCGCATCAAGGGCGTGTGAAAGTGCCAGGTCCGACGCCCGTGTGCGACGATCTAGCGGGGAGGATCCTCAGTCTTCCGGTCCATCCTCAGATGAGTGAGGCTCAGCAAGAACGGGTGATATCGGCGCTGAAGGAAGCCGTCTAGCTCCTACTTCACGATCCTGATAGTGATCGTGCGCGGCTCGGTCAGCGTTCCGCTTATCTTGACCGGCTCGCCGGATGCCAGTGTTCGGGCCCCGCTCGCCTGCAGACGCCAGCCCGGCGGCGGCACTACGTCGAACGAATAGTCGTCGGGTCGCACGCTTGCTTGAGGGAACAGCGTGAACCTCAGCGTCCCACCCGTGGTCGACATTGGCACAGCGCGCGGGACGAAGTAGTCGACGGTCGTCTCACTAGTCGCACCGGACGGCATGGTCACGATGTGCCAGGCGACGAGATGTTGGTCGTCCTGATACGTGAACGGCGTCGTCTTCTCGCCGTCGATCTTCACGCTGGTCAGTCGCGCGTTGGCGGGCATCAAGTCGCTTACGAGCGAACGGTTCGTTCCGGTCTCCACACCTTCGGTTCCGGTACCGAGCAGCACAGATGGAGGTCCGGCGGGGGCGGTGTTCACAAGATGGATCTTGTCCTCGACCTGAGCATCTCCCGAGTCCGTCAACGTGACGGTCGTGTCGACCGTGCGGTGCAGGTAGTAATCGATCTTGTTCGATGAATAGTTGTTCGTGAAGGCCATCTGAACATTCGGCCCCGCATGCTCATACGAGCCATCGGCGTTGAGCATCGCAAGCTTTGCCTCTTCGCCCGAGTTCGTGGAATACACCTTCAAGTGCTGGCTGGCGATAGCGGTGGCGACGCCACGCATCAGGGCTGGACCGGCCACGTCGCCGTCCTTGATCTTCGTCCAGAACTCTTGAACCAGCGCCGTGAGGTAGCTGTTCTGTGCATGCCGATTCGGAAATCGCAGATAAGACGACTTCATCAAAGCGTCGGCCACATCGTTAGGTCCTAGAGGGTCACCCGTGATCGGATCGGCGACGGGCCCTGTCGCCGTCATGAGATCTTGCAGAGTGATCGGGTCCATGGCGATGACACCGTCCAGCGTGTCGCCGGTGCCCGCTTCGTATTGATTCAGCAGCACTCGAGCGACGGCCGGGAAGTTAGGCGACAGGTTCGCCTGTTGCCATTGGCGGAGCGCCAATTGAGGTCCGTAATTCTTCGTGAACCAACCAACTGCGTCGACCGGCGTTTTCAACGTATCTGGCTGGAACTCAGTGAACGGTCCGATGTGTCCAAGCCGCATCGCGCCGTCGCTGGCATGGAGCAATCCATAGAGCCCGATCACTCCCCCGGTTCCTCGCGACTCCCCGAGCGCCTGGAATGCAAGCAGGTACGTGCGATCAGTGTCGCGGCCCAGCAAACCCGGCAGCAAAGAAATGAGGGCAGATCCCGAGCGTGCACTGTCTGCCGCGCCGTCGATCTCCACGCGCGCTTTCTTGAGCGCATCGTTCACGACGCCCAGTGTCGGAGACGGTGCCGTCTGCAAGACCGATACGGCATGGTCGAGGAGCTGCTTGGCAGCCGATATCCCAGGGGATGCCAACGACACGGTGTCGAAGTCAACGCGTCCATTCGAGTAAAGCGACGACGGGATACCGCGACCAAGGAAGCCGATGTGCTCTGCTGCGCTTACTGCTTTGCTGCCGGCAGTCGCCGCAAGCCGTCCTGCCGTTGCGATCGCGCGGATCGCATCTACGTCGTCGCCGATCGCGGGGAGCGCCCCGAGCGCGGCCAAGGACGGCCTGTGTGTGAGCGAAAGAGCTTTGTCGCCGTCTGCCCGGCTGGTTCGCAAGAACGCATGGGCTTCGTCAAGTCGCCCCCCACGGAACTCCGTTCGAGCGGAAGCGAGGTGCGACCGCAACGAGCTCAGCGACGAGTACACGCCAACGCCGGAGTATGCGAGATCGGCGAAGAACAAGATGATCGCGATGGTGACCAGGGCCGCGATCGATCGCGTCACGATCTTGCGCGCGCTGGGTCGTCGTTTTCGCTGCTCGAGCGACACGCCCGTCTCGCGTTCGGGATCCTCGTCACCGCCCAGCGATCGCTCTCGCTGCCACAGGTCCGCCTGCTTCGAAAAAGCTCGCCGTTCGGTCTTCTCGATGGTCGTCGTAGATCCTTCATCGGACCTCCACACCGACGAACCCTCGGTCATCTGAGGTTGAGCCAAGTCATCGCGGCGTTCTTCGCCCTCGTGCCACAGTTGCTCAGGAGCTTCGACGACAGGCTGGCCATCACTGGGGCCAGACAACGATGTCTCTTCCGGTCGCCACACATCCGAAGGTTTAGGAAGCGGCTTGGCAGGGTGCTGGGTTGCCGCACCGCTAGTCACACTCGACTGTCCACGATGCCGTCGCCGGCGGCTCTTACTCATGCCGTCCTACTTACGGAATCGTGAAAGCGCTTTTCCCTTCGACGCGGCCTCGCCATCTCCGTTAGACGCTGCAGGCGCTTCGCGAGACGAATAGTCGCTCGAGTAGTAGTAGGGCGCGTAGTAGTAGGGCGATTGACCGGGATCGAAGGCGTTCAGGATCGTCCCGAGCAGAACGCCGCCCCCACGTTGCAGCTCATCGCGTGCGTGGATGGCGGCCGACCTTCTGCTCGAGGTTGCGTCGATAACCAGAAGCGCCCCGCCAGCGACGCGGGCGAGGATGCTCGCGTCGGCGACCGCCAGCGTCGGGGGCGAATCGATGATCACTAGGTCGGCGTTGTCCGTTAGTGCGCTCACGAATTCGCGAAGCAGTGGAGACGTCAAGAGCTCGGCAGGGTTAGCCGGCACCGCCCCGCTCGGCATCACGCGGAGGTTGTTCACACCGGGGTCCTTCAAGTAACCCCACGGGCTATCGCCGCGCGTGAGGAAGGTAGAAAGGCCTTCTGCCTCTCCGATACCGAAGTACCGGGCGAGGCTCGGCCGCCGAAGGTCGGCGGAAACCAACACCACCCGCTGGCCGGCTTGGGCAAAGACGACGCCCAGGTTGGCGACCGTTGTGGTCTTGCCCTCGCCCGCGGACCCACTGGTGACGACGATGCTCTTCGTTCCGCGCTGCGAAAGGAGGTATTGCAGGTTCGTGCGTAGCGTGCGGTACGCCTCGGCAGACCCTCCATGGGTATCTGCGGTAGCCACCAGAGCTCGCTTCGGGTCCTTCCTCGAGCCTTCAAAGCGCGGGACCGTGCCGAGGACGGGCATCCCGAGTGCCGCTTCGATGTCGGCCCGGCCCTTGAACCGGTCGTCCAAGCGGTCCCTCAGGAACGCGAGAGCAATACCCAAGCCGATGCCTACGACGAAAGCGAGAAAACCGTTCCGGATGAAGTTCGGTGACACCGGCGTGGACGGGGTCTGCGCTGCCTGGATGACCTGGGCACCGCCCGACCGGATGGTGGAATCGGGCTGCAGCGAGTCCAGCTTTTGCTGCAGCGTGCCCAGGCGCGAGATGATGACGCTGCGCTGGGTCTCGAGAGAGTTCGCAAGCGCCTGATCGCCCGACTTAGTGGCCGCGTCGATCTGATCCGTCACGTCATTGAGCTGACGCGACGCAGCTTGTACGCGCTCCTGCACCGTCCGCTGCGCGGAACGGAAACTCTGAAGGGCCTGCTGTTTGCGGAACTGGATGTAGTCGTCCGCGAACGCGTTCGCCGCATCTTGAGCGAACGCGGCGTCCGTCGAGTTGTACTGGATAAGAAGGACGCGCGGGGTGACAGTGAACGAACTGGTTGTGGCCGTCCCGGCCCCCTCGACGGTCAGATGGGCCAGCAGACCCGAGATCGTCTGGCTCGTACCGAGGTCCTGCTGCACCAAGACCGCGACCGGCTCGGATCCGACGATCTGGCTTTCGGTATCGACGTCCACCGGTTGCGGCGCCGTAGTGTTCGGGCTGAGGAGTGGCTGAACGAGAACGCGCGCTTCGGCCTCATAGACGGGCGTTTGCAGATATGAAAGCCCGAGAGCGGCCCCTACAACCAGGATGACGGCAATAAGAATCGTCCACTTGCGAGCGCGCAGGACCGCCGCGTATTGGCGGAGATCGAAAGTTTGGTTACCGAATGCTTCGTCCACTTGCACGTCCTGAGTCGACC
>JALZGD010000023.1:12632-15824 GCA_030861205.1 Actinomycetota bacterium | reverse complement strand
CTATTGGTCCCAAGGATCATGACGCTGCAGCTCTTGTCGTCAAATGTGCTGCGGGCGAGGTCGCTTCCTCGCCCGACGAGGCCGCCGAGATTCTCACGCGTTGGCTAGGCGAGTTTCGGAGGGGCGGCCAGATCGACCATCATGTCGATGCTTCGGCGCTGCAGGAGTACGAGTGGAGAAATATCAGCCGGCGTCTCGCCGAGGTATTTGAGCGCGTGACTGCGCGTGAGTTGCAGCGGCAATGATGCCGAGTATCCGCTGGGTGGTCGATGCAGCTTCATAGATGTGGGGGAACTCTCGTGAAGTCTTTGCGCCAACAGATCGAGCAGCGTGGGAATCCGCCAGCAAGCTCACGGCCGCTTCTGCCATCGAGTCGACGTCGGCGTACTTAACGACCGACCCCATCCCATTTCCCAGCATCTCGCTAGCTCCACCCGAATCGAAAGCCACGACCGGGATGCCGAGGGTCGCGGCCTCCAGCGCCGCCAGAGGAAATGGGTCCTCTCGGGACGTCAGAAGAAAAACATCGAAGATCGAAAAGTATCTGTGAGGCTCTGCCGTGAAATCGATGAGTCTTAAACGATCGTCGAGACCGAGTTTTTCGAAGTCAAACAGAAATTGAGCGTCGGAGAGGTGGGCAGGCGTACCTCCCACCCAGAGGAAGTAAATAGGGTCGGCAGGGCGCTGACGTAGGACCTTTGCTGCGACCAGCCCAAAGAGGTCCGTCCCCTTTCGCCACTCCCGGGTTCCGCACGCGCCGATCACCAGAGCGTTGTGGGGGAGTGAGAGCTCATTCAAGATGTCTTTTCGTTCGTATCGGCGCCTGGCGTCGGCGAGGCTCGCTCCATCTACCGGCTCGTAGCACAGATCGACCTTTTCCTCGGGCACGCCGTGATTGATGGTCAGGTTGTCGCGCACGGCTAGCGAGCAGGCCACGAAATGGTCCGTCTTCTCGAACATGTGCTTCATGGCACGTGGGGGAATCCCATGCCGCAAGCCGAATTCGAGTTCGTGTACGTGCGTAATCAGCGGCGGATGATCGGGGGGCAGTGCATCGAAGCAGATGCATGCGACCGCGCTATTCGCATAGATGCACGAGAAAGCGGCGAGCTTTCCGAAACGCCGACGCATGAGCGTTCTGCGAACGGCTCGCACTACAGCGGACGCCGCCGCGAGTCCACGATGTCCGAGTCTCTGACTGACGGAGTCGAGACCTTGTTCCATAAGTGAAAAGAATCGCGTCCAACCTGTTTCCAGAATCGTTACTGGGGCGAACCGGGCGAAGTCCTCGAGCAGAGGGCCCTCGCGTACCGAAACGATCCCAACACTTGTATGTGAATCAGTTGCAAGGTGGCGAAGGATATGAAGAAGCATTATCGGAGCGCCGGTCCGCGTTGCGTCGTGCGTGATGAAAAGAATGCGTTGTTGATCTTCGCTTTCGACTATTGCGTCCGCGTCCTGACCTAGCACCTCTTCGCCTTAACGGCGTCGTAATCGAGGGCGGCGGTAATAGTCGGATTGTTGTTGGGTCGGAAGCTGATCTCGGCGCCCACTACGAATGCGAGTCGCCTTCTGCTGCTCCCCTTCCAAAGCTCTGTTAACTCACGATCGTTGTTACTCAGAGTCGTGAGGTGAGCTCGTCTCAGGACGTCGGGGAATAGAAGAAAGGTTTGTCTGACATACCCGCTCGTAGGCGCGGCCCCGTCCGCGTCGACGACGACGCGCGCACGCACGGTCTTCTTGTCCGGCGGTTTGATCGTTCGGGCGGGAGTCCGACTGTTGTCTACGATCGTGTTCGACGAAATGGCCGAGGAAGGCACAACTTTTGTGACGCACCAACCCTTCGCGGCGTGCAGACTCGTTTGGACCCATACGGCGCCGTGGTTATACGCTGCGTCGTTGTCGTTAGACGCTTTCAGGAAATAGACTCTCAAACAGACCTTTGCGGTCACTACGATGTGGGAGTGACGCTTCTTATCCTGCCTGAAGCAATGTTCCTCGTGCAGAGAAAGCGGGCCCGAAACCGATGGTGATTCCGAGGCCCTCATCTGTGCTGCCGCAACCGTCAGCGGCCACAAAGCGACCATCGCCCCAACTGCGACGGCTGCCGCTTTCGTCTTCGTCTGCATGAGCTATCTCCATCGATAGCGGGGATATACGCCGCATGGCTGAACCCGCTGGATCGCAGGATTCTAGTCTCGGCGCATCCAGCGTGACGCGCTCTGCTTCAGTCGACGAGATCGCTCCACGCGTCGAGGTAGATAGCAGACCGAGCATCGGGCCGAGAACGTCGGGGTTGAGTCGCTACGCAGGTTTGATCTTCAGCCTCGCCCAACGACAGCTCAAGCTCCGGTACAAGCAGAGCGCGCTCGGATGGTTGTGGACGTTGATCTTGCCGCTGTCATCGCTGGTCACTTACATGATCGTGTTCGGCATATTCCTCGCGGTCTCGCCGCCCGTTGCGGGAAATGGGCATCTGCGGTCATTCACGCTGTTTCTGTTCTCGGGGTTGATCGCGTGGAACCTATTCTCCTCGATCTTGACCGGCAGCATGGCGTGGATGCTCGAGCTTGGGCCATTGCTGAAAAAGGTGGCATTTCCTCCCGAGGCACCGGTGTTCGGTGGCGCGGGTTCTTCGCTGGTTCAAACCGCGACCGAGTCGGTCCTATTGCTCGTTATCCTGGCAATCTTCGGAAACGTATCGTTCACGTTCCTTTTGCTTCCCGTTCTGATCCTCTTACTTGCGATGTTCGCAACGGGTATCGGACTTATCGCAGCACTAACGAACGTGTACTTCAGAGATGTTGAGCACCTGGTTGAAGTCGCACTCATGGTTCTTTTCTACGCCACCCCGATCGTGTACCCCATCGAGATTGTCCCGCGTAGCATCTGGGGCGGATTACCGGTCCGCACACTTGTGCAATGGAATCCGACAACGGTATTCGTTCAAGCGATCCGGGGCGTGCTCTATGGGCTGCAGGTTCCATCGCTTGGTCAGGGGCTGGCGCTGGTAGCGCTGGCGTCGGTCTCGTTCGGGTCGGGGCTATGGATCTTCAAGCGGTATGGAGCCTCTTTGGGTGAGGAGCTCTAGATGCCGCCGAACGCTCTGTCACTCAAGGACGTCAACAAGAGATTCCGTGTCTATAGGGAGCGACCCTCGAGCCTCAAGCAGATCGTCGCAGGGCGAGGAAG
>JALZGD010000023.1:3982-12622 GCA_030861205.1 Actinomycetota bacterium | reverse complement strand
CCTTAAGGATGTATGCCTCGATGTGCCGACCGGTACAACTCTCGGCGTTGTCGGTCACAACGGGTCCGGAAAGTCGACGTTACTGAGGATCATGGCGGGCATCTACCACCCGACCGCGGGGTCGGTACATGCCGAGGGCCAAGTTGCATCTCTGATGGAGCTCGGCGCCGGCTTCCATCCCGAATTAACCGGTCGCGACAACGTTTACCTGAACGGGGCGCTCATGGGCTTGACCAGGTCGCAGGTTCGCTCGCGGTTTAACGACATCGTCGATTTCTCCGGTATCGGAGAGTTCATTGACACTCCCGTAAAGCACTACTCGAGCGGTATGTACGTCAGACTTGGGTTCTCGGTAGCAGTCAATCTAGAGGCGGACATCATCTTGATTGACGAAGTGATCGCTGTCGGCGATGCGGAGTTTCAACAGCGTTGCAAAGATCACATCAGACGACTGGCGGCCTCCGGTAGAACGGTCGTTCTCGTGTCGCACGTGCTGTCGGACGTGAAGGACCTTTGCGACTCTGTGGTGTGGTTGGACCACGGCAAGATCATGGCGTCCGGCGATCCCAACCACGTGACGGACGATTACGTGCGCGCGGCACGGGAGCACTCACTTTCGATACGCCCAAGCGCTGGGCCCGTCGCGATCGAATCGATCTCCTTCTTCGACCGCTCCGGGGGAAGCGTGGTCAACGCCGTCACGGGGGAGCCATTGATCGTCCGGATGGGGTACCGAGCGTCGGTTCCCGTCGATCGTCCCATCTTCAGACTGACGATCGACCATGCCGGCGGCCTCCCGGTCGCCGGGACCAATAGCTCGATGAGGTCAGTGCCGATGGACCGGATAGAGGGTCCGGGATACGTCGACTACGTGATCGACCGGCTTCCGCTCATACCAGGTACGTACGTCGTGTCGGCGTGGATCTACGACGAGACCTTCTCTTATCAACACGACGCCAAAGAGCGTGCGTACATCCTTGATGTCATGCCCGGCTCGAACCCCTCGCGGTATGGGATCGTCGATCTCGGTGGGCAGTGGGACGGAAGTGGCTGAAACGCTCGACTTCATCGTCATCGGTGCACAGAAGGCCGGCACCACCGCGTTGTGGCACTACTTGAAGGGCCATCCGGACCTTTACCTAGCTCCGGACAAGGAAGCCGCTTTTTTCACCGATTCCTATCTGTACGAAAGAGGTTTCCCTGCTTACATGAAGGAGTACTTCCCTGATGCTTCAGGCGACGTGCTCGTCGGCAAGATCACGCCGCCGTACATGGTGGGCGCCGACGACGTCCCGATCCCTGTTGTCGTCGACCGCATCTACGACACGATCCCTGAAGTAAAGCTCGTAGCTCTTTTGCGAGACCCTATCGAGCGCGCGACCTCTCACTACCGCATGTCGCAGCGAAGAGGCATCGAGGACCGCTCTTTTTCGCAGGCGATCGAGGCGCTACTCGAGCCGACCGCGCTGGAGCACGCCAGAGCCCATCCGACAGAAACAAACAGTTATGTGACCGCGGGGGAGTACGGCCGCATTCTGAGCGCGTATCGGCGTCGCTTCGGTCCCGAGCAGATCCTCATCGCCTACAGCAGCGATCTACGCGATCGACCCAAACAAGTGCTGCGCGATCTCTTGCAGTTCGTCGGCGCCGATCCCAATTGGGAGGGACTTGAGAATGTGGGGGGCACGTACTTCGAAGGCGGATCGCGCCGGCGAGTCTCGGTAGAAGCGGAACGATCACTGGTAAACCATCTGAGAAACCAGATCTATCCGTTGATCCCTGCCGATAGAAGGAACCTGGCGGCACGGAGTTTCGGGTTCTTCTTCGAAAGCTGGAACGTCGTCCCAGACGATCAACGCCCAACGATCGAGCACAACGTGCGGAAGCGCCTGGAGGACCATTTCGCTGACGATGCCGAGCTCATTCGCAACCTTGGTCATGAGCCGAGGTGGATGGATATGTTCGGCCAGCACGACCCATCCCGAGATAGACCCGCGGGCGCGTTGGAAGGTATAGAAGTCGAGCGGCTGAGCACGCGGGTGCGCCAGCTCGAGATTGCTCTGCAAAGGGCGGAATATCGTCTATCGCAGGTGCGAAGAAGCAGAGGCTTGCGCCGTTGGCTCTTTCATCATGCGGTGCCGGTCGGGAGCCGTAGGGGAGAATTCGCAAGAGCTCTCTACAGCAAGGTAACGCGCTCTCTTCGGCCTGAACGATCTAGCAGAGACTATTGAAATCCCCGGGACGGCGGTATCTCGACGTCCTGTCCTGCCCGGTCTCTGCCTTCCAACCTTCAAAGTCAACCAGTGGCCTCGTGTAGGTGTCGCCCTTCCCGCGAACGATTTGGAAAGGTCGCTTCCGGACGGGGTTGTACCAGGTGTTTGACCCCGAGCTCAACGTAGACGCGAAGTCTCTCCATCGGTCCGTTGAAAGCACCGTTCCGAAAAGGAACTCGGCCCCGTGTCCGTCGATCAGCTCCGTATCGTGGATTGCCCAGTTTTCACTAACGACCTTTCGAACTTCGCCCGTGAACGAATCTTTGATCGGGCGGGGGTCGTTGAAGAGACCGGATAAGTAGATTGCGAATACCTGATTGTCCGCGATCTGATCATTAGTGAGCGTGATGTTTTCGGAGTTCGCGGCAAACACTCCATTCCTGTTCTTGCAGGAAGTGCTGTTTTCAAAAGTGATCGGCCCTTGGTCTCCGTCGAAGAAAATGCCGTGACCGTAGTTGTTCTTCAAAGTTGCGCCGTCGACGACGACGTTGGAATTGTCAAAATCCAACCAGAGACCGTGCGCTTTGTTCCCGGTAGCTCGGTAATCGTGGAAGGTGCTATCTCGCAGACTGTGAAACTTTTGCCCGACCGTCCATACAGTGAAGCCTGCCCACCATCCACGCCAGTTGTTTCGCGATGCTGTCACATGATTCATCGTCAAATTTGTGATCTTGTCGCCTTCGATGCCGCCAATACCGTTCTGATTAAAGTCGCTTCGGGCGATCGTGATGTTGCTGCTGTTGGATATTTGGAGGCCTCGCCAATTGTTCAGGCGAAACGATGAATCATCGATCTGTATATCGGCAGAATTGTTCAACAGAGCGGCTTGTCCACCTAACGGAGAGTTGGCGTGCTCGAACACCAGATTTCGAATCGTGAGCCCGCTCATGTTGTCCACGTCGAGCAGAGTCGGCCGGACGCCGATCTCGATCGTTCCGTTCGCGGGCCGGCCTCCGGGGGGCAGTTTGACGAAGAGTTTGTTCTTCGACTGAGATACGTAAAAGGCCGCTGGGAAGTGTGCCATCTCTCTTTGCCGGAGAACCTGACGAAGCAATCTGCCCTTGAAAAAAACGATTTCCCTGCGTTGGATTAGCGCACCGTTCTTGGTCTGCAGCAATGGTTTCACAAACCTCCAGCTGTCGGGAATGGGCGCCTTACCCCAGTCGTATGGCCATTGGTGCACGAATGTCGACCCCGCGCGTTTCCATCCCTCTCGCCACGGGTCCGACCCTGAGACAACGACGTCTCCAATGCCTTCGATAGAAATGCTTGCGGCCGATGACGCGTCTCCATGTATCTGCAACTGTTCTCTATACACGCCGGGTTCAATAATGATGTCTGTTCCAACTCCACCGCTCCGGGCATCGAGCGCTCGGTGCACCGCCTCGCCAATCGTTCGGAGAGGCGCACCTTGTGTTCCTGGATTGGTGTCTGACGCGGCCGCACTGCCGTTGTCCACATAGATGGTCTGATCTTGAATCGCTGCATGTGCAACCAAAGGGGTTTCCACCAGCGACCCCGTCAGGGCGAACAGGGCGACGATGAAAAAGAGCATTGCTCTCGACCGCATGAAACTTCCTTTCGATCTGTAGTGCTTACTGGGCGTCAGGCGCCGCAAAGCGGCTATCGAATGTCATGGCTGATCTTGGAATTGAACGTGGACTGACACAGGACGCTGAAGGAAGCCGTCTGTTGACGCTTCCGTGGGTGAAGAAAGAGTGGCGCCCTCAGCCGAGACGAGTCGACCGGTCGTCATGAGAACCCTCAGCGTGAACGCATCCGGCCTCGAGGTCGTCTGCGGAACGAGCGTGAAATTCAACTCGTTACTATCAGCGTTGATAGGGAGTCTGTACTTCAACGTTACGCCGGCATTGCCTCCAGGAGCGATCTCGACTTTCGTCCAGGCGACGTCATGGCCACTGTCTCGCGAGAGCGTCAATTGCTTCTGTTCCTGATTGAGAAGAAGTTCTAGAGGGGTGGCGCCTTTCGGGATCAGAAAGTTGAGAGTGATTCGGTCCGTTCCCGGAGGCTCGCCAGGGATCTGCGGGCCCAAGAGCGCCGGCGCACCCTGCGACGGTGCATTGTTCGTCAGATTGACGGTCGTGGTGACTGTAGCGTCGCTCGCATCCGTTCGGTCGATGATCGTTGAGATCTGTCGATGAACGAAGTAGTCGACTTTATTTGCAGAATAATTGTTGCTCCAAACCATCTGAAGAGGCTCAGGTAGGGAAGTCGGATCACCGTCTGCTGCCAGTCGACGCACAACTCCTTGTTCCTCAGGACGGGAGAACCAAAACTTGACGTGACCACCTTTGATAGCGGTGCCGAGAGATTCCACGAACTTGTGTGTGTCGAAGTGGGCATGAACCAGAGCGTTCCAAAAGCTCCGCACAGCGGCGGAAAGAAACGCATTCTGTTCAGATGCATTCGGGAAGCGAACGTAAGAGTCGTACATGAGGACGCGGGCGGCGTTCTTGCTAGTGAGTTGAACTCCGTAACGCGGCAGCGTGACTTTACCCAGGGCGCGAAGAGTTTCTTGTAGGGCCACGGGGTCGAGCGCGATCACCCCATCTACCGCGCGGCCGGTGTCACGGGAATACATTTCTTGCATCACGTGGGCTACAACGGGGAAGTTTGGAGAAAGGTTCGCTTGGGCCCAATGCTCCGTTCCAAACTGGGGACCATAGAAAGTTTCGAACCAATTCGGAGCTGCGACCTTCGTCAGATGCCCTCGCTGGATTTCGCCGTACGAACCCATGTGGCCTAAGTGAATCCTGCCGGACTCCGCGTTCAAAACGCCGTATAAGCCGGCGACTCCACCCGTCCCTCGGGATTCGCCAAGGGCTTGGAAGATGAGTAGATACGTGCGGGGCTCCGTACCGCCGAGGACGCCCGGCAACGATGCCAGTAGTGCTGTCGCATTGCTGACCGTAGACCGCTGCCGATTTATGTTCGTCGACAGATGCGTGAGGTCCTGTGACAGCCTCGTCCCGGCGATCGATCGCGCTCTGCTGACCTCGTTCTTGGCGTTCGTAAGGAGTGATTCCGCATGTGTCAGCTGCCCAGCAGCGGTCTGAAACACGGGGAGATGAAATGTTCCATTGGAAAACGTCGAGGATGGGATCGCTTGGCTGCCCAATCCAACAGTCTCTGCAGCTCTTACCAAGAATCCGCCGGCCGAGCTAAGCGCGACGGCGGCAGCTGTTAGCCCCCTCAACGGCGCGGTGTAAGCATTGAGCCACGGTGCGTGCTCGGCGACGACATAGCCGGGTTGCTTGATCCACTGACCTGCATGGCTACTGCTGCTCGATGCAGAACGGACGGCCGCCGCCGCAGCGTCGACCTTTCCGACATTCAGGTCTCTTGTGGCATTTACGAGGGAAGTCCGCGCCTGATGAAGCGACGAGCGTACGAGGACGACGCTCGCTCCCGCGTCAACAACGAGCGCTAATAAGAGGACGACTACGAGACCGACGATAAAGCGTCGGAGCCGGGACCGACGTCGATGCTTACTCCCGCCTCGATCGTTCGACTCGCTATCGATAGCTCCGTCAACTTTTGAGGAAGCGTCTTCGGGCCGCTCGGCGGAGTCGGCGTCGAGACGTTCTAGCGGTGTGACGATGGGCGATTCTTTTGCACTCGCTGAAATGCCTGGATGCTGCGTGCCGTCGCCAGCTTCCGCATCTTGAAAGGTGTTGTCGACAGCCTCGTGTGGCAGCGGGGCCCTCGCATCTACGGTCGGAAATGTACCGACGTAGCCCGCCCCAGTCGTCTTCGCCTTGCCCGAGCCTCGAGGAAGCGCGCGGCGCGCGTCGGTAAGGCTGTCCGCCGAGAGAACGACTATCCCGAGGATTGGGCGGTGCATCCTGAGGAGCTCTTCCACCGCGAATCGCGCGTCCGTCTTATGAGTCTTTGCAGCATCAAGCACAACCACGGTTGCATCCGTAGCCATCGTTGCGGCGGCAGCATTCGGGTTTTCGACGATCGAAGGAGTGTCAAGGATGACGACATCGTTGTTAACAACGAGTTGTCTGACCGTTTGCGACAGAACGGACAGGTTGTCAAGTGGCGCGAACTCACTATCGATGGGTTCGCTCGCGATTCGCGGGTTTGTGTCGGAGCCTTCTGCCCGGACCAATGTTGTCCTTAACCCCGCCTGTTCAAGAGCCGCTAATAGTTGAGATGCACTCGCGCATTCGTCCTGCAGCGGGGTTGGGGTGGCGATCGCCAACGACTTGATCGAATCACCTACAGATGAAGCGACGAGGACGTTTCGGAGCCTCGAGAACCCCTCGGCGCCTTGGGGCGCACCGGTCCAGCGACGGCGGGATCTCATCGCGCTGTCCTGACTCGAGCTCGCTATCCACGAAAGCACAGGCAGGCCCAAGTCGGTGACTTCATGCGTCGTGAGGAATCGATCAGCCCTACGGTCGAGCAACAGGACCGTCAGCACGGCAATCGTCAAGCCGACAATGAGAGCGATACCGAGTTGCCTAGGCGCCGAGTTCGTCCGGACGCCGTGATCCGGAGTCTGAAGAACGCGCGCTGCTCCTGAGTTAACCGCCGCGTTTGGTACGAGCTCGGCAGCTCGTTGTTGCAGCGTCTCCAGCTGCGCGGCCATAGCAGCGAGTGAGGTAGAGAGGCTCTGTTTCACAGAAGGATCGGCGTTCCTTGCGGCTTGTTGTAACTGCCGGGAGGTGTTTGCGATATTCGTCGAGAGTTTTTGAATTGCGATTTGTGTGGCGTGTTCCGCTTGAGCCAACACCTCGCTGGCATTTGCACCTCTTGACGAGATGTACTGCTTCGCGATGTCTGTGACGACTTTTGCGGCTTCGACCGCCGAATCGGATTCATACGCAATCGTGAGGAGGGTGTTCGATGTCACGGTCGCAGGCTGCGCGCCTGCGCTGGACGTCGATGCAACGCGAATGTGACTGGTGAGTTGCTGCGGTGTGCGGTTGAGGTCTAGGTCAGTGATGACGCGTGCTGCAACGACATCCGACCTGATCAATGCTGTTTCCTCCGCCACATTTACGGGCTGAGGTTGGGCGGTCACTGTCGGTGAGGTGGGTATCGGGCGAACGAGCACCGTGACGCGGGCCTCATAGCTGGGCGGTGCCAACGAAAAAGCGAGAAATATCGCTGCCGACACCAGTGAAGTGAGTAGGAGGACCAGCCACTTCCTTCGAAGCAGGCGAAGAAGCAAGACTGGCGTGACGCCAACGGGTTCTTCACCCGAGGCGGTAAGACGTTGGCTGATGGCCCCTCCCCATGACTTCTCGTTCGCCCTGCTAACCGTATCGAACATGTTGCATTATCAGGTCGCCAGCTACGCTCAGCAGATCAAGCGCTGGAAGTACTCATGGCGCGACGAAAAGAGCTACGGACGGCGCTGCCCTCGTCGTCAATGTGGCGTGTGCGCTCGATCGGCGGATGAAAGGTTGGAAAGAGGTGTAGCGGCGAGCAATGCGACAGTTCTGGGACGATCGCGTTCCGAAACAACAGCGCCTTACGGATCCGCAAAAAGTGCTTCTTAGTCAAGTCGGAGACGTCGAGGGTCTACGCGTTCTCGAACTCGGGTGCGGGACGGGTGAGATCAGCGCCGTCTTAGACAGATTGGGTGCGAATGTCACGGCGGTTGATTTCTCGAGCCATATGGTGGATGCCGCGATCGCGCGTCATCCCGACTCGAGGATCTCCTTCATAAATGCCGACGTTTTGCACTTGGATCTGCGCGATCGATTCGATCTGATTCTGGGCACCATGTTCTTGCACGAGATAGCGCAGGACGATTTTGTAGCTCTTGTTGATGTCCTGGATCGACACGTCGCGCCGAAAGGCAGGATTCTGTTTATCGAAAACAGTTTCTTCAATCCCCTGTTCCGTTTCTTACGTCTACGGATGGTCGACAAGGGCGTGCTCCGGAAAGTAGGTTCGAGGAACGAGACGCCCTTCGACGCTTCAAGGTTCAGTCTGCTGAAGGCGCGGTTCCCGACAGCGCAGCGCCGCGTCGACGAGTTTCAGTTATTTGGGCGGGCGTTCAATCAGTTCTTGAGTCATTTCCGATTCATGGGCTGGACTGGGCGACTTGGGACAGCTATCGATCGCATGATCGACCGTTTTGCGCCCGCGCGCATCAAATTGGCATGGTCGTATAGCCAGACCATCGAGGCGACGAAGCTCTAGGACGCTTGAGTCGTGTTCGACGAGTGCTCTGGCCGGTGACGTCTAGCGACGTGCGATTAGGGTTTGTTGCCTGTCTCCGGGCATATGAAGGATCTCGTTGTGCGTGAAGCCCACGGAGGCGGCCGCTGAGATCAAGAATTCGTGCTCGTACGCGACGGCGGCTTCAGGCATGTCGAGGTTT
>JALZGD010000023.1:0-3935 GCA_030861205.1 Actinomycetota bacterium | reverse complement strand
GAATACCAGCTTTCGGTCGCGGTTTCGTTGACGTATGCAGTTGACGGATGGGTCGCCTGAAAGAATTGAAACCTCTCGGCGTCGAAATTCTCTCGACACCACTGGAGCAGTTCGGCATCGATATCGATGCCGATATATCGTCCACGATAAGCCCGGCCGTGGAAGTTGTAATCACGCATGAAATGTGTCCTGCGGCCACAGCCGCACCCGATCTCGACGATGTCACTAGAGAAAGTGCACATCTGCTCGCTTAATAGGTAAAGCCAAAGGTCCAGTCCCTTGGTCAGATACTGGATCTCATTTCCGAAATAGCGGCCAGCGACGCCGACTCGACAGCGAAGGTCATTCGAGGGCAGACGTCGAAATTCCCGGTACAAAACTTTTCCTGGTAGATCCAGAGCGCGCAAGAAGAACCTCATGACCGGGTAGCGCGTGAGGCCAGCAAACAGGGGAAAACGCCGGCGGATCCACCCTAGCCGCGCCATCGTGCGGCCAGACGCGGCCGCGCCTTTGTCGCGGCCATATCGAGCTTCCCTGCCCATTCGGCTATTTGACCATCTTTCACCGAAGCTCTGACGCGGGTGAGGCTCAAAACGGAGGACGCCGCCTTCATAGAAGCTGCAAATGGTTCGTGCGCGCAGTATCTATCCTTGCCCCACGCTGGCCTTAGCGCGGCAATGAGGTTGAGCTCGGATATGAAGAAATCAGTGCCTCAAACCGCCGATGATTTTCCTCGGGAGGGCTGAACTTGCGCGATGCCGAGTCTCTCGTAACGTCTAGCTTGTGGGTCGCGTTAGCGCGCGTGCTTGCGCTGGTTGCGTTCATCCCCACTAATTTCATTCTGGCGCGCCTTCTGGGGACCAGAGATTTCGGAAGGTTTGCAGTAATCGCAAGTGTGGTGGTCTTCGCCGGTTATTGCGCGACCTTAGGGACGAATCGAATGCTCCTGCGAGATATCGCTGCCAACCGAGCTCGTGGGACATGGGACGACCTTGCGCGGAGCCAGCGGACCAGCTCTGTCGTTCTAATGGCGTCCATCCCTGCTGCCGGAATCATCACCGCGACTATTGGACTCGTCGTGTTCCGCTCGTGGATTATGCCCGCCTTCGGCCTGGCGCTCGCACTCGCGTTTCTCACGGGCGCGAATGCTTTGCAGACAGTGGCGGGCGATGTCCTTCGGGGTTTCGGCGACATTCGCGTCGCCAGTTTTGTGGAAGGAAGGAACGGTGGCGTTATCCAGTCACTTGTCTTTCTGGTGTGCTTGATCCCGTTCATCGGACACGAACTTACGTTGCTCGTTGCTCTCGAGCTCTATCTTGCTGCGTTCGTGATAATGCTCGTCCCCGTTTCGGTGCGTCTGAGACGACTCTGGCTCGGAACTTATGTAAATAGCTCGACTAGAGTGGAAGCACCACGTCACCAAAATGGGTTGCGCGACTTTCTTTTGCCCTCGTTAGCTCTTGGCAGTATTCAGTTAGGCGCTCTCCTGGGTTCCCAGATTGACCTTTGGATTGGCGGCGCGGCATTGCAGCCCCGTGCTGTATCTATCTTCGCGGGCGCTGCCCGGATAATGCTCATTGTCGGAACTCCACTTGCTGCTGTCGGCGTTGTGGTCACCCCGCGTCTGGCGGCGTTGCACGCTCGAGGGCACAGGGCGGAGCTAGAACGTTTCGCAAGACAGGCAGCAACTCTCGTGGTCGCACCATCGCTGCTCGTGATCATCCCGATTCTGCTGTTCGCAGGGGACACGATGAGAATCTTCCTCGGCAACGGCTTCGGGTCCGGCGGACGGGTTCTTCTGTGGCTCACTGTGGGTCAACTCATCGCCGCTCTTACAGGGGTATGCGGGCAACTCCTCGCGATGACGGGACATGAGCGCGATGTTGTCCGAGTGGCGTACGGAATCTTGACCGCCAAACTTTTGATCGGGTTCCCAGTTGCATTCCGCTTCGGCGTATCAGGGTTGGCGGCCGTTTCCAGCTTGACCACCGCGGTAACCGCTGTGGTTCTGGTGGCGTTTGCTCACAAACGACTTGATGTTTGGACGTATCCCTCGTTCGAGAGAGGTATCTTCTCGTTGCGACGGTTCCGACGGCTGTGAATGACTCTTTGGGGCTAGGCATGCTGGGTGTTGCTATTGAGTGAGTTGGAACCCAACTTCTTCGTCATTGGCGCCGCTCGCAGCGGGACGACATCTTTAGCGGCAGCCCTTCGCGAGCACCAAGACGTCTTTGTGACTACGCCAAAAGAACCGCATTTTCTTGCGTTCGCAGGCCGATCCGTGCACTTCTCGGGCCCTGGCGATGACCTCATGCTCAATCAGCGTGCCGTTACAAACTATGCCGCCTACCTCAACCTGTATTCAGCGGCGGGAGATGCAAAGGCTCGGGGTGACGCCTCCGTTTCGACGCTTTATTACGCCGAACGCTCCATTACGAGCATTAACACGTACTTCCCGCACGCAAAGATGATTGTCATTTTGAGAGATCCGGTCCACCGAGCGTTCTCGAGTTATCAGTATCTTCGGTCGCGCGGCTTCGAGAGCTGCGGGACGTTTGAAGAAGCCCTCGATCTGGAAGACGAACGTATCGATCGAGGGTGGCACCACCAGTGGCATTACACGCGAGCGAGCATGTACGCCCAGCAACTCGTTCCTTTCATAGACGCATTTGGCGCCCAGCGTGTGCTGGTCTTGTTCTTCGACGATCTCAAGTCGTCCGGTCGAACCGTATTGGAATCGATCCTGCAATTTTTAGAAGTTGGCCCCCTTCCGGCTACCGGTGCCGTCGGCAGGTGGAATTCGTCAGGCGATCCACGCAGCGACCTGATCACCCGCATGAGGAGGCTTGCAGCGACAACGCCGGCAATCAACCGCACTGCTCGAGCTCTCGTGCCGCAACCGATCCGTCAACGTCTGCGGTCGTGGTCACTCAAGCCTGTGTCGATTCCGCAGGACGCTGAGGAGCGTTTACGTCGGCAATTCCAGCCCAGTACAGGGAGTCTTCGTGATGTCTTAAGAAGCAACTACCCCTCGATGACTCAAAACTGGCCGCCCTGGTTGCAGGGCGTCTCGTCACGACCGCTTCAGCCGCCTCAACGGTCCCGTTAGTCACGGAAGAGCCCAGATGCGTGTACTGCAAGTTCACAACGTTCAATTGTCGCGTGGTGGTGCCGACCGGATCATCGAAAGGGAAGCGGATCTTCTCTCGCACGAAGGGCATGCGATAGAGCAATTCTTTACCTACAGCGAAGATGTCAACAAGCTTCCTCGCCTCACGGCCGGCGGCCGCGCTGTATGGAATCGCAGTGCATGCCGCGATCTCGCGCGAGTCTTGGAACGGTTCAAGCCACACATGATGCACGTCTACACGCCGTTTCCTCTGATGTCGCCGGCTGTCTTCCGGGTTGCTGCAAGGCATGGTGTGCCAAACGTCACAAGCGTTCTTGCATTTCGTTATTCATGCATCAAGGGGACGTGTTTTCGTGACGGCAAGGTTTGCGAACTCTGCATTGGATCAAAGTTCAATGCGTCGGGAATTCGGCACAGGTGTTCTCGTGGCAGCCTCTTCGCGTCCGGCGCACTCGCGTCCGCGCTTGTTCTGCATCACGCGATCGGAACGTTTCAGCACGACGTTGGCTGCTACATAGCTCCAACAGACTTTCTTAGACAGACGTTGATCCGCGATGGCTTTCCTCGTGAACGAATCGTCGTAAGGCCTTTCTTTGTGCCAGATCGCGGCTATGCAACTCGCGGCTCCCGGCACTCGGACTACATCGGTTTTATGGGTCGACTCGTGCCCGAGAAGGGTGTGCGGACGCTGCTGCGCGCGTGGAGCCTCCTCGACGTGAGCGAGAAGACTCGGCTGATCATCGCGGGCGACGGGGCTCTTCGCGACGAGGTGGAGTCTGCTGCCGAGCGAGACAGGACCATAGAG
>JALZGD010000155.1:1458-6015 GCA_030861205.1 Actinomycetota bacterium | reverse complement strand
ACATGGCGGCGGACAAGAGCGTGGCATCCGGTCCGGGACGATGAACGTTCCCGGCATCGCGGGTTTCGGAGTGGCAGCCGAGATCGCGGCGAAGGAGGTCCACGCGAAACATGACCGACTGCTGCTTCTGCGGTCGCGACTGCTCGATGGGATCCGTGAACAGCTATCCGATGTCGTCGTGAACGGCGACCTAGAGCGGCGCAGCGCGAACAACCTGAGCATCTGCATCCCTCGCGCCGACGGGGAGACGCTCATCCTGTTGTTGGACGAGGCGGGTATCGCGTGCTCGTCGGGCTCTGCATGCGCCTCAGGAGCGATGGACCCTTCTCACGTTCTGCTGGCGATCGGAACAGCGCGTGAGCTTGCGAAGGGCAGTCTTCGATTCTCGCTGGGCCGGGAGTCATCGGACGAGGATGTCGATGCCGTTCTGGACGTGCTGCCGCGCGTCGTGGAGCGCGCTCGCAAGGTCGCCTGAATATGGGAAAAGGAAAAGCCGTAGTTGCGATGTCCGGCGGCGTGGATAGCTCGGTTGCTGCTGCATTGCTCGTAGAACAGGGTTACGACGTGACGGGCGTGATGCTGAAACTGTGGCGTGGTGAAGCGGCGAATTCGAATTCCGGCTGTTGCAACCTCGGAGCAGCGGACGATGCTCGTCGCGTCGCGGACGTGCTCGGCATCCCGTTCTACGTGCTCAATTTCGCCGAACGTTTCGAGGAAACCGTTATCCGTGATTTTCACGACACGTACGCCGCTGGACGCACGCCGAATCCGTGTGTGCGGTGTAACCAGTGGATCAAGTTCGACGCGCTGCTCGACAAGGCCGACGCCCTGGGGGCCGAGGTGCTCGCGACAGGCCACTACGCGCGTGTGCGTCACGACGCGACCGGCTATCGATTGCTGCGGGGTGTCGACACGAACAAAGACCAGTCGTACGTCCTGTGGATGCTCTCGCAGGACGAGCTGGCACGCGTCAGGTTCCCCGTCGGCGACATGGAGAAGACCGAGACCCGCCGGATCGCAGAGCGACTGGGTCTGCGCACCGCGAAGAAGCCCGATTCGCAAGAGATCTGCTTCGTGCGCGATGGCGACCTCCCTGCCTACATCGAGCAGTCGATGCCTGAGGCGAACGTCAGTGGCGCCATAACGACGATCGACGGACGGGTCGTCGGCGAACATCGTGGCATCGCGCGCTTCACAGTTGGCCAACGAAGGGGCCTCGGGATCTCGCTTGGCGAGCCCGTGTTCGTCACGAGGATCGATGCGCAGACCAACACCGTCATGGTTGGGCCGCGCGCCGAGCTCGCGACGGTCGGCGTCACGTTGGGCGAGGTCAGGTTCGTCGGGTCGCCGGCGACCGCCGGTGACCGCGTGATGGTCCAGCATCGTGCGCACGGCGACGCGGTCCCAGCGGTGGTGGGTGATGGTTTCGACATCTACTTCGACGAGCCCGTCGATGCCGTTGCGCCTGGTCAGTCAGCTGCGCTCTATGACTTCGAGGACCCCGATCTGCTGTTGGGCGGCGGCATCATCGTCGAAACGACCCGTGGACGTCGCTCGGGCGACGTGGCCCCCACGCACTCACGGGGGTAGCAACCCGACCAAAAATAGGCATATTTAGGTATATCGCCCCGGCCTTCCCTCTGATGGAGTTACTCCCACTAGGTCATAGGGGGTTGAGGGGCGGCGCAGTCGGCTGCTCCGTGGACGAGGAGCTGGCATGACACATTCGGCGAGGAGCCTGACCCGCGCGTGCTGTGCTGCCTCGGCGGCGCTCCTTCTTGCAACTTTCGTGCCCCCGTTGGCCGCCGTCGCGAACGCGGCCGTATCCGGTAGTGACACGATCATGACTTTCGCGGGGACGGGGACGAGCGGGCATTCCGGCGACGGGAGCGATTCGTTACTGGCTAACGTCAATCCTACCGGAGCGCTCGCGGTTGCGTCCTCGACTGACGCGTGGGCGGGAAGCTTGTTCTTCGCTGAAGACATCAGCGGCGGCGGGTCATTCGTGATTCGTCGCGTACAGCCAGACGGCACCATCACGACCTTCTTGGGCGGCGGGTCCGGCACGGGTCCTGATGCGGCGACGCACGAGCCGGTGCGGTACATCGCGGGTATCGACGTGACGCCGGACGGCCTCTTCTATTCAGGCTCGCGCGGTGGCGGTCTAGAGACCGTACAGCGAATCGACACGTCGGGGAATCTGGCAGAGGTCGCGCATTATTCGATCTGCTCTGGGTGCAACACTGGCGGGCTTGCGGTGAAGGACTCGACCGGCGAGATCTTCATAGCTTCCGGGGCAAGCGGCGTCCAACGCATCGTGTGGGCCCCCGGCCAGGTGCAGGAGGGCTCGACTGTGTTCTTCGGTGGCTCCAGCGGCGGGTGCGGCCCGGTCAAGGTCGGCGATCCATCGGTGACAGTGGACGGCAAGGTGCGCAATGTGTCCGACGTCGAGCTCAATAACGCGCAATCCCTCCTCTACGTAGCGGACGATTCAAACCATGAGGTGTTCGCGGTTCCGCTTAACAACATCGGTGGCTACTACACGTTAACGGGCGGAGGTGCCGACCCACAGGGCTGCAGCAACGACGGAGTAGTCAAGTTTCCGGAAGCGCTCGCAGTCGGTCCCGACGATCATGTGTACTCCGAGAGCTACCCCCACGAGGTCGTCGATATCTCGACGACTGGAACCTCTCAGGTAATAGCTGGGAACGGAACGAGTGGCTTCAGCGGTGACGGCGGACCCGCGAACCAGGCACAACTGAATGCGCCGTTCGGGATTGGGCTCAACTCGGCCGGCGCGCTCTTCATCGCGGACGACAACAACTTCCGCATTCGGTCAGTCGGGCTATCGCCATGGTGCCCCGGTTATCGGGGCGACAGCCGCAACCAGATCGTCGGCACGGCGGCAAAAGACATACTTTCGGGAACAACGGGTGCCGACATCATCTGCGGGCTCGGGGGGCGCGACACTCTGAAAGGCCTCGGCGGAAACGACCTTCTACTCGGCGGCGCCGACAACGACTTGTTAACCGGCGCCGGGGGCAACGACGTTCTCTACGGCGAAGCGGGAAATGATTCGTTGAACGGCGGCGCTGGTGGCGACCAGCTCGATGGTGGTGACGGCATCGACACGGCGAGCTACACCGGCGCCAGCACCGTTGGCGTGAACGTCAACCTGCAGAGTCCACAGAGCGCGTCTGGTGGGTGGGCAGCCGGTGACACTCTCGTCGGCTTCGAGAATGTGACGGGGAGCTCCGGCGCGGACACGCTCACCGGGAACGATCAGAACAACGTCTTACAGGGAGGCCTCGGGAGCGACCAGCTGGACGGCGCCGGCGCGAACGACACGCTGCAAGGTGGGGCGGGCGCAGACGTTCTGACGCCGGGCCTCGGTGTCGACTCGATCGACTACTTCGATTCAACGGCGGCAGTCGCCATCGACATCGGTACGAACGCTTTGTCGGGCGGGTTCGCCGACGGCGACAGCATCGTAGGTACGGGTGGGACAGCTGCAGGCTTTGAGAGGATCAGAGGCTCTCAATTCGACGACACGCTCACGGCCAACGGCCTTGCGAACCTCGTCCAGGGATTCGGAGGAAGCGACCACCTCTACGGCCTTGCACGCAACGACACGATCTACGGCGGTGAAGGTGACGACTTCTTGTACGGCGGCGCCGGAGCCGACCGGCTTTACGGGGAAGGCGGCAACGACGCGCTCGACGGCGAGGCGGACAGCGATACGTGTGTCCCGGGGGCTGGGACCAATAATACGGCGTTCAATTGCGAATTTCTCGTGATTGAATAGTTTGACCACGGTGTCCCGAGCTCACCGCCTAGCGCGCTATTTGTCGGAGTCGAGAGTGTTGACAGTGCCCGACGAAAAAGAAGCGGCCCCCGCACCACACCGAACGGAGGCCGCCCGATACGTGGATCCTCTGCGCATCCGTAGCTAATCCGCAGGACGCGCAGAGGCGCCCACGTCACGCTCTATACGAAACGCTTCCGCTGACATCTCCGTCGCGGTTGGGGACCATCTCGATCATCGTGGAACCCGGGCGTAGGTTCATGACGTCGCCACCCCGCGTACGGAAAGACGTGGGTCCGTCTTCCGAGCGACGTTGCCACGTCCCGAGGATCGCGCGTCCATTGCGGAAGAGGATCGCTTCATCGTGACCCGGTGTGTCCTCGAAATAGGGCGAGGGAACTCCGTTCGCATCGCCGAGGTCTTTCGACAGATAGACAGTACGCATCTCGACGAGGACGTTGTCCACTGCGAATTGCTTACCGTCGGCCATCATCAACGGTTGACCATCGTCCGATCGCACGTATCTTCCGTCGCTCCATCGGTAGGCGACCGACGCCGCGCCGCCGAAGTCCAGGGTCACGGACCGCGCACGTTTGGAGTGACCTTGCAACGATCCGAACGGCAGGATGCCGCGCGGCGGCGCCGCCTTGTAGCGCGTGGTTCCGACGGCCCGAAGGGCAGCCGTATCGCCGTAGAGCGTGTGCTCAACCGCGTAACCGGGCCGATCGGCTCGCGTCATTGCGTCTCCGGCA
>JALZGD010000155.1:0-1448 GCA_030861205.1 Actinomycetota bacterium | reverse complement strand
CGGCTGCGACGAGCGAGGTGATCGGTTCGACGATGGACGGGTCGGTATCGCGGGCCGAACGGATCGGCCCGACCATCTCGGCGTCGTTGCAATGGAAGAAGGCGACGAAGCGCGTCATCCCGCCTTCGACCGGCTCTTCGACGACCATGTCGGCCTTGTCGAGACCCGAGAGCGGATAGGCGGCGGGATCGTTCTCGACCTTCACGGCAACGGCGGGTCGATGCATCTTTGATTTCGTGGTCTCGAGCCCGGAAAGCTGGCACGTCGGGTCGACGAAGCGACTGCGCACACGGTGCGATGCAGTACGGAACGTTTGCGATCGCGCGCAGTCACCTGTCGAAACGACACCTGCTGCTCGCGCCACGTCGGCGTGACAAGAAGAAGATCCGGATGCAGATGCCCCGGCCGTTCCCACTGTAGCGAGCAACGCGCTTGAAATGACGGACGCTACGAGCCGGCGACGGTGCCTCACGAGGTGCTCCTTTCGGTAGCTGGGCTGTCTCACTCCTGGTGAGACCCCTGGCTTTGCGTCCCCGCCTCGCGACGGGTTTGCCTTGTCGTGGAGAAGATTTCTATGACGCGCGCATCGGCAAAAAACGAAAAATGGTTTAGCCGGGCCGCTCGAGCCCCGTCCGTGTCGTGATATCAGGACGGGATGATCAATGAAATCGGTGCGTCAGGCGATGACAACCGGAGACGGATCACGGCGGAGTTCGAGCGTGCTGCTGAGGGTTTCGCCGGCCGCACGAGAGGCCGGTTCGACGACCTAGGCGCCGTCGAGTTCTCTCAGGTCCGCTCTCCCGGCGTGGTTGCCGAGGTGGGAGCGGGAACTGGGCACTTCCTGTCTCTGTTCGAGGGGGCCGCAAGCAGGCTGCTCGCGCTCGACCTGACGTTCGGCATGCTTGCTCGTGCTCGGGCCGACCATCCGGAACTAGACCTCCTGCAATGCGATGGCAATCACTTGCCTCTGGCGGATGGGTCGATCGACCTCGTCTGCTCGGCGCAGATGCTGCATCACGTCGAGCGGCCGGTGCCCATCCTCAAGGAGATGGCGCGCGTTGCGAAGTCGAATGTGTTGATCGTCGATCAGGTCGCGACCGAACGATATGAAGAGATCGCTGCTCGCCACGCGCTCGAGATGGTTCGGGATCCGTCGCACGCGGCCACGCGGCCCCCTAGCGCTTACCGAATCATGCTCACCGCGGCGGGATTAGAGATCCTCGACGAGAAGATCGTCGAAGGCGAGCAGCGCTTATCGAAATGGATGTGGCCGGGCGAGTTTCCGGACGAGCGCATAGCCGCCGTCCGTCACTTCATCGAAGAGCATGGCCACGAAACGGGGATGGAGTTCCGTCGGACCGACTCGGACGACTGGGCGTTTACGCGCCGCCGCATCATGTTGCTTGCGAGCCGCGCATGAAAGGTGGTGCTAGGGGGGTTCCTGGTAC
>JALZGD010000022.1:11920-15852 GCA_030861205.1 Actinomycetota bacterium | reverse complement strand
TTTGCACCGGTGACCCTTTGCACCGGTGACCCTTTGCACCGGTGACCCTTTGCACCGGTGACCCTTTGCACCGGTGACCCTTTGCACCGGTGACCCTTTGCACCGGTGACCCTTTGCACCGGTGACCCTTTGCACCGGTGACCTACGACGTTGCGAACGAAGGCGCCGGCGTCCGCGTCACGGGCCGCCTATCGCTTGCAGTCGAATCGAGTCTCTTGAGCCCCCAGGCAAGGGCCGCCAGCCACACGAGGAAGATCATGCTCAGGATCCCGTACGCCGCGTAGCTGATCCACGAGCTGGTCGTCTTCGCCTCACGGAGCAGCAACGTCTTGTCGCGCACGAAAGATCGGTTGAAGTGATCCGTTGCCGCCACTTCGGGGGCCGGGATGGCCGGATCGCGCGGCATATACACCGGTACCGCCTCGATCGAGGAGCCCTCGTGCAGCCTGATGAGCGTCTTCCATTGCCCGTAAACGGGCACCGGCGCGCTCGATGAGTACGAGCCGTCCGTGTTCCGAACGAGTGGCGCGATGACGCTCCCCCCTCCCTGCCAAGAGGTGACGTTGAACCAGTCGTAGTCGCCGATCGCGTCGGAGGGTTGGGGACGCACGGTCACATCGACCCACCTGCCTGCACCAGCGTGGGCAGCCGGATGAAGCGTCGCATCGACGGTGGCATCGACGTTCGCGGAGATAGGCAATGGGAAGAACGACGCGAACAAGATCCCTGCTCCAACGATGACCGGGACCCATTTCGGAACGCGTTCGTGATGCTCTACGGGGGCCGACAACGCACCTCCGATATAACCGCCCATCACTCCCGCGCAGGTCGCGCCGATAGTCGATACCGCGAGTGTCTCAGGCAGCAGGGATGCAGGCCATGGAAACGCCATCCCGATGTGACTCCAGAACCACTCCGCCAGCACGCCGAGCGTGCCGATGCAGAAGCCACAAACGGCGCCGAACCTGAGGTGCCAATCGGCGGAGAAGCGCATGGCCACGGCCTCGACAACGAGTGCTTCTGCGACGTAAAGCGGGAGGTGCAGCGCGGTGTGGCCCAACACCGGGCCGATCACGACACTCAACACACCCCTGATCGCGAGGAAGCACCCGACCGCCTTGAGCGCTCCCCCACGTCCCAGCCGCACGCGCGCGGGCACGAGTGCAGTCGCCGCGGCCATGGCGATCAGGACGGGCTGGTATAACAAGCGGAATTGCGGCACGGAGTAGTCAAACTCGGCTTGGAATGCCGAGAGCCCGATCAAGAACGATCCGGCAAGCAGCACGTCTTCAAGACGGGTCGCCCAACGACGAACGCCTTGCGGGCGCGCGCGGACGCCTTCCACCACGAGGACCCACAGGGCAAGGGTCGACAGCGCCGCTCCCCCAACCATCTGGATGTGAGTCGGCCCCCACAGCGTGACGTCTTGACCGAAGATCCTGTGCCACACGTCGTCGAGCGGGAACCCGGCAAGTGCGATCATCCCGCAAACGAATAGGAGCACCCCGCCGACGGGCACCTTCCATCGCTCGCTGATCCGCAGGGCGTGCTCATCGGAAGGATCGGCTCCGATGAGCAGGGCGAGATATCCGGCGATCGCGATCCCGGCGAGCCCCACGATGATGAAGTAGTGCGCTGCATTTGCGAACGGCCCAGGGTCACGACCGCTGTCGATGTGGGTCGCGACGTCCCAGTAGAACCCGTAGACCGCGATCAGTAACGAAGCGCCCGCAACTGCTGCGGGCACCGCGGCCCAGCCCGGCAAGCCGGACACCCTCTCGCCCAGCTCGGCGACGCGCGACAGAGGGCTCCCGCCCCTCCGGTGGTACACCCCGAACCCGACAAGCAGTGTCACGAAGACGAGCGCGACGATCGCCGATCCGACGAGGTCGCCCGTCGGCGCCCCACCCGCCGGGGGCACCGAATGCGCAAGAACCATCGTTGTGGACCTCCGCCTGGGTGATTGCCGTTACTCGTAGTAACGGTTACCCTCGGTAATATGCCACGAAACCCCCGGACGCGCCAGCGCTCGGTCGACCCGCTGCGGGCGGATGCGAGAGCCAGGCGGCGCGAAGAGCTTCTCGTGGCGGCCGATCGGATCGTCCGGCGGGACGGCCCCCGGGCGTCGATGTCCGATATCGCAGCGGGGGCGGGGGTGACGAAACCCATCCTCTACAAGCACTTCGGCGACAAGGGTGGCCTCTACCGCGCTCTCGCCGAGCGCTACGTCCAGCGGTTGCTCGAGGAGCTCCGCGCCGCGCTCGCGGCGGAGAACGAGCCGCGCGCCCGCCTCATGACCACGATCTCTACGTATCTCACGTTCATCGATCGAGAGCGGGAGGCATACCGCTTCCTGCTGCACCGCGCCGTAGACGAGCGGCCCGAGGCGCAAGCTGCAGTTGCCGAATTCATCCGCTCCCTCGGCCAAGAGCTCACGATCGTGCTGGGCGAGGAGCTCAGGAACAGCGGCGTCGACTCTGCGGGGGCCGAACCGTGGGCACACGGGATCGTCGGCATGGTGCACCTCGCCGGCGATCGGTGGCTCGAGCACCCATCGATGCCTCGCGAGCGACTTGTCGAATACCTCACCGCGCTGTTGTGGGACGGTCTCGCTCACCTGCCGGCACAGCCGGCGCTGCAACACAACACCGGCTGACGTTTCCACCAAACGCTCAGGGTCGTGTAAGACCCATCTATGGACAAGCCGCGGCTTTCCCGTCCACTGAAGCGAGCGCTGACCGCGCTTGCGATCGCCCTCGTCGTCGAATACCTGGTTCTGCCGCAGATCGCGGGCGTGCGAAAGTCGCTGTCGCTGCTCGGCGACCTGAATCTCGGTCTCGTTCTCTTGGGTTTCCTTGTCGAGGGCTGCGCGCTTGTCGCTTACGCAAAGCTCACGGAAGCCGTCATTCCCGCCGACGGACGACCTCCGTTATTCACGATCCTGCGGATCGATCTGTCCACACTTGCCGTCAGCCATCTCCTGCCCGGTGGGGCCGCGGCCGGCACCGGCCTCGGCTACCGCTTGATGACCGAGAACGGGATCAGCGGAAGTGATGCCGGGTTCGCGCTCGCGGCGCAGGGAGTCGGCTCGGCAGTGGTCCTGAACGTCCTGCTGTGGCTTGGACTCGTCGTCTCGATCCCCGTCCGGGGATTCAATCCTTTGTACGGAACCGCGGCTCTCGTCGGAGCGATCTTGATCGGCGCTCTAGCACTCGCCGTGTTCACGTTGACTCGCGGAGAGGAGCGCGCCGCGCAGATCGTGTGCCGCGCGGCAAGCCGCTTGCCCGTCCTCGATGAAGAAGCGATCGAGGCAGGCGTCCATCGCGTCGCCGCACGCCTGCGCGCGCTCTTACAAGACCGGCATGTTGCGGGCCGCGCGATCTTGTGGGCTTCGGCCAACTGGGTCCTCGACGCCGCCTCTCTATGGGTTTTCGTCGCGGCCTTCGGTCATCGCGTCGGTATCGACGGGCTGATCGTGTCCTACGGCCTCGCGAACGTGCTCGCTGCGATCCCGCTGACGCCCGGCGGACTGGGCGTTGTCGAGGCGATGCTTACGTCATCCCTCGTCGGCTTCGGGACGCCGCGCGGCATCGCGATCCTGGGCGTGGTTGCGTACCGGCTCGTGAATTTCTGGCTGCCGATCCCGGTCGGGGGCCTGGCAACCCTTTCACTCCGGGTCGGGCGCGGCGCACCGCGTGATGTGAAACGCGCCGAGCTGGATCGCCTCGCACGAGAAAGCGCCGCAGAGACCGAAGATGCGCGATCGTGGGCCAGTCGTCATGGATTGCGCGTTTCCAAGACAACGCGCCGGTCGACCTAGGCCGGGTGTCCCGGCTCGAATTCGCGAGCTTTCTGGAAGCCGAAGAACCCACTCCCGTTGGCGGCCGCCGCCACGGGTTCGAGCAAGAACCCATCGTGATCGCCGCCGTCGA
>JALZGD010000022.1:7338-11910 GCA_030861205.1 Actinomycetota bacterium | reverse complement strand
CGAGGACGCTCCCGGAGAACCAGTCCCCCACGCCCTCGATGACGACGCCCCCAGCCCTGTGCCGAGACCACGCCACGCGAGCGAACTTGTCGATCTCGTCACCGGTCTCTTCGCCAAACAGTCGAGCAAGTTCCTCGGCATCGGATGGCACGACGTGAACCGTCAGGAGATCCGATTCCATTGCAACGCGATGGGTGTGATTCTGCTTCGAGATCCACACCGCGAACCGCGCCGGCGAGATGCTGCACTGAGTGACGAAACCGACGAGGCACCCGGCGATCTCGTCCTCGTTCGACGCAGTAACTATGAACATCGGGTAATCGAGGTGCGATGAGATCTCCGAGATCGTCCGCTCGAGATCGTTTTCCATCTAGTGCTCGACTAGCTGTCAGATCGGCGAGCGGCGGCGACGGACGACACGAGCGCATCTGCTTGTCCGATCAGATCGTGCGCGCGCTTGAGCGCGGCTCGCATCCCGTCTGCGTTATCCAGCGTCGCGGCACGAGCTTGCGTCAACTCGAAAGCGACCTCGTCGAGAAGCTCTGCGAGCTCGCTGCGTGGATCCGTCGTCACCTTGTAGCTGCGAATTCCTCGGCGACGTGTTCGAAGGCGCCGTCCGTTGTCGCAAGATCGACAACCGTCATCGCCATCGCCTTCGCCGCGTCGATCACCGCATCGTCACCGGCGCGCGACACGCAATGAGCGGTGAACTCGGCTTGGTGATTGACGGCAGGTAGAGAGTCGATGCTCATCAATGGGTGGATGGCGGGCAGGATACGCGAGACGTTCCCCATATCTGTCGATCCGGCGGTTCTTTCGACGACGGATCGCGGGATCGCTTGACGTCCGAGAGCGGTCAGGTTCCTGTCGTAGATCTCGCCCATGGTCGGGTTCATCACGACCCTGTCGTACGCATGGCCCCGCGGTTCGATCTCGACCTCACATCCTGTAGCCAGCGCACCGGCCTCGAAGCACTTGCGCACGCGGCCCTCGAGCTGCTCGAGCTCTTCAAGCGTCTCCGCTCGAACGTAGTACTCGGCCGACGTGCGCTTCGGCACGATGTTAGGAGCGTCACCGCCGTGAGTGACGATGCCGTGGATCCGGTCGGTCTGTTTGATGTGCTGGCGTAATGCCGAGATCGCCGTGTACGAGATGTTGAGCGCGTCGAGCGCATTCACGCCGAGCTCTGGGAACGCTGAGGCGTGCGACTCCTTACCGTGATACGTAACACGGAGCTGAACGATCGCAAGCGTCGGCATGTCGACGACTTCCATCGGTCCGGGATGCACCATCAGCGCGACGTCGACGTCGTCGAATGCGCCCGCCTCGATCAGATCGACCTTGCCTCCGCCGGCTTCCTCGGCGGGCGTCCCGAGCACGGTCACGCGTATGCCTAGATCGTCGGCAACGTCTGCAAGCGCGATCCCCGCCCCGACGGCAGAGGACCCGATGATGTTGTGTCCGCAGGCATGCCCGATCTCGGGCAGCGCGTCGAACTCGGCGCAGATCGCGACGTGCGGGCCCTGTCGGCCCGCGCTCGCGCGAAATGCGGTCTCCAGCCCGTGAGCCTTGCGCTCGACCTTCAGCCCGTTTGCGTCGAGCGCCGCCGCCAGCAACTCTGAAGAGCGGAATTCCTCGTACGCAAGCTCGGGAGCGGCGTGGATCTCGTGAGAGAACTCGACCAGCGACGTCCTGTCGCCATCGATCCGCGCGCACACGTTGTCCTTCAACCTGTTGTTGGGGGCCACGCCTAGACCTTAGCCGCCGTCCGACCCGACGTGTTCGCATCGACCTGCTCGTCGGCCGTCACCGTCCTATGCTCGACGGCCTACGGACTGCGGAAAATGGAGGTCTCGATGGCCACGACACTCACGGCCCCCCCGGCGCCGACGGTCGACTTGGCCGACGTCACGTCCACGCTCGAAAGAAACGTCCCGGCGCTCGTCTCGCTCATCCGATCCGCAACCAGCCCCGATGCGCGTGCGACCGGCGACTGGTCGGCAAGGGATGTCGCGATCCACCTCGCGTTCGTTCTCGATCACTACCAAGAGATCCTGCACGGCCGCGGCGCGGGCGCGGACAGTTTCGACGACGCGGCTCGGCAAGCACAAGCGTTCATCGACGGTAGCGACCTCGGGGGCATGAAAGAGATCGCGGACGCCATCGAATCGAACGCCGAGCACTTCATCGACGGCGCCCGCCGCATCGACGGCGACCCCATCGTTCCTTACGTCGGAGGCATCCCCGTCGCCACTTCGTGCGTGGTTGCGATCGTCCTCGGAGAAGTCCTCGTCCACGGCTACGACGTCTCCGGTTCCCAAGGCCGCTCGTGGCATATCGATCCCCATGCTGCCGCACTCACGCTCAAGGGGATCTCTGCCGTCACAGTGCAATTCGTCGATCGTGAAGCCGCGCGCGGTTTCAGCGCTCGTTATGACGTCGGATTCCGCAAAGAAGCGCACGTCCATTACGTCTTCGACGACGGGACGTTGCGTATCGAAGAGCCCACGACCGAAAAGGTTGACGTCCACATCTCGGCGGACCCGCCGACTTTGTTGTTGATGGGGTACGGACGGATCAATCCGATCAAGCCAGCTCTGACCGGGAAGCTTCTCGCGTGGGGGCGCAAGCCGTGGCTCAGCATGAAGATGGCGACACTGCTGAAGAATCCCTAACGCAGCACCTTTCCCGGATTCATGACGCCCGCTGGATCGAGGGCGCCCTTGATCGCGCGCATCACTTCGATCGCGTCGCCGGCCTCTTTCTCGAGTGAGGTGATCTTTCGAGATCCGACCCCATGTTCGCCGGTGCAAGTCCCGCCCACCGCAAGGGCGCGCTCCACGAGCCTGCGTTTCACCTCCTCGGCTCGCTCGAGCTCACCCTGATCATCCGGATCCACCAGCAACATCAGATGGAAGTTGCCGTCTCCAACGTGGCCCACAGTCGTCGCGGTGACGTTCAGCTCGTCGATATCCCCCCGGCTACTCGCGATACATCCGGGAAGCTCTGAGATCGGGACGCACACATCGGTCGTTATGGCACGCGACCCCGGCCGCAATGCGAGCGACGAATAGAACGATTCGTGGCGCGCTTTCCACAGCTTCGTGCGTTCGGCTAGGTCGATCGCCGACCGGAAATCCATCGCTCCGAACTCTTTAGCGATCTGGCCGACGCCGTTCACGTCGTCCCGTACCGCCGCCTCCGAACCGTGGAACTCGAAGAACAGGCTCGGAGCGACCGCGTAGGACGTCGACGAAAAATCGTTCATCGCCTGCATCGCCATGTCGTCGAGGAACTCGATGCGCGCGACGGGGATGCCCGTCTGCAGAACGACGATGACTGCAGCGACCGCGTCGTCAACGGAATCGAAATAACAGGTCGCGCCTGAGATCGCTTCGGGTATGCCGTAGACACGCAATGTGAGCTGAGTAATCACACCCAACGTGCCCTCGGCGCCCACGAAGAGCCGCGTCAGGTCGTAGCCCGCCGAGGACTTCCGCGCCCGGCCCCCCGTCGAAACGACGCGACCGTCGGGGAGGACCGCGCGCAGGGAGAGAACGTTCTCTCGCATAGCGCCGTAACGAACCGTCATCGTCCCCGACGCCCCCGTGGACGCCATCCCACCGAGCGTCGCGTCGGCACCGGGATCGACCGGGAAGAACAGGCCGTCCCCTCGCAAACGCTCCTCGAGCTGAGTACGTGTCACGCCTGGTTGAACGGTCGCGTCGAGGTCGGCAACGTTGACCTCGACGATCTCGTTCATCTCGGTGAGGTCTATGCACAGCCCCCCGCTCGCGGCTAGGACGTGCCCTTCGAGTGACGTACCGGCGCCGAAAGGAATGACTGGTACCCCGTAGCGAACGCAGATAGGAAGGATGCGTGCGACCTCTTCTTCGGATTGCACAAAGGCAACCGCGTCGGGCGGTGCCGGTGGCAGAGGCGACTCATCCCGGCCGTGGTGCTCGCGGATCGCGTCGCCGATCGCGAGACGCTCACCCAGAAGAGCACCGAGCTCCTCGATCGCAGGCTTGCTCAGGGAAGCCATCGGACGAGCCTCGCACATCGATTGCTACACGTTGAGGAAAAAAGAAAGGGGGCCGGTGTCCCGGCCCCCTTTTGATAGAGCTTGCTGATTTACTTCGTGGCGAGGGTCGGGATCGTGATGAACGATGCGGGGTCGTCAAGCACGACGGTCCCTTGAAACAGAGCGGGACCATGAAGATAGGTGTAGATCTTGAGGTTCGAGATCGTCTGGCCGGCGACGGACGCGTCCGCCTTGATGTCCACCTTCGAAGTGTGGCTCGAGCCCGGCGTCGCGACGTACGAGTCGCTGAAGGTCCCGATGACCTTGTCCTCGCCTCCGACCTGGCCCACGACCGTGACGTCGAGGTTCGCAGGCCCGGCGCTGAGCGTTGCAGGTGAGCATGGCTGACCGTCGATCACACAGTCACCGCCGGTCGTCGTGATCTCACCAGTGATCGACTTTGAACCGTCGAGAACGAACGGAACACCATCGCGAGCGTCCCACTCACCGCTGAGGTCCTGAGCGCTAAGCAGGCCGGTCGCCTCGAT
>JALZGD010000022.1:0-7328 GCA_030861205.1 Actinomycetota bacterium | reverse complement strand
TCGTACGTCGCGGTGTCGACGTACCAGCAACCGGTGTCCTCTCCGTCCTGCGTGCTCAAGAAATTGACGTTCGTGTCACAACCATCGTCATCGCGTAGGAACAGCTTTTCGTCGACCTGAGAAATAACGGGCTTCTTGACCTTCTTCGGCTTCTTGGCGAGTGCGGGGGCGGCGACCGCTCCGATCACGAGTCCCCCAACGAGAAATGCTGCAAGCGCCTTGCGCATTACCCCTCCTTAGTAACGATTGACGGGGGGTGATTAGGCGCTAGCGGCTCGTTTCCTGCACGGATCGGAACCGCAGGCGGCCCCGAGCCGGGTCGGCCTCCTGGAGGACCGCTTGTATCGATGACCCCAGTTCCAGCGAGCCGTCGCAGGAGGCCAGGACGGCAGGGTCTTGGATCTGGATCGTTCCTCCGCGCCGGCCGACCTCGACGACTACGGCATCGAACCTCTCGCCGATCCGCGCCTGGAGAACGACGGTCTCGACGAAATCGACGATCCTGCGCTCCAGCTCTCCCGCCCGTCGATCGGCGCCCTTCATCTCTTCCGGGATCGACGGCAGCTGCTCGCGGCACCATGCGGGAGGTTTCACGCCGGCGCAGATCGACAGCGCTATCTCGGTCGCGAAGCGATCCCCCATCCTGCGAAGCGGAGCGGTCACGTGCGCGTACGGCGCGGCGATCGCGTGCTGCGCTGCGTCGGAAGGCGGTTCGCCTTCGAAATACGTGTACGCAACGCCGCGGAAGAGACGGGTCGCAAGCATCACGAGAGCTGCATCAGCAGGTCGGGCCGGATCGAGCGTCCGCACGAAATCCGGATACGAAGTCGATGGCGGCCACTCATGACCGAGGGCCGCAGCACTACGCCTGAGCAACGCGACGACGTCCTCGTCCGGCGCCGGCATCGTTCGCAGAAGCCCGATCCCGCTGCGGATCATGATGTCTGCGGCGGCCATTCCGGTGAGCAGGGAGATCTGCGCGTTCCACGATTCGACGGGGAGCGGCGTCCGATATTCGAGCCGGTAGGAAGGGCCGGATCGGACGACCTCCTGATCCGGCATGTTCAGGCTGACGCCACCGCGCTCTCGCTCGAGCTCGAGTCGCAAACGTCCCACGATCTCGAGTCCCTCCAGTGGCGAGTCGGAGCCTCGCTCGATCTCTTGCTGAGCATCCTCATATGTCAGTTGGCGACGGCTCCGGACGATCGTCCGCCTAACGTCAGCTGCCGTCTGACGGCCGTCGGCATCCAGCTCGATAGTCCACAGTGTCGCCGGTCGGTCGACATCCGGAAGAAGGCTGGCAGCCCCCTCGCTCAACAAGTGCGGGTAGAGGAGTATCCGTTCGTCGGGGCAATAGAGCGTCTGTCCTCGCCTGCGCGACTCGGCGTCCAGCGCTTGCCCGGGGGACACAAACGACTGCACGTCCGCGATCGCGTAGTGGACGACGTAGCCATCTCCCTGCCGTGCGATGTGAAGGGCTTGGTCGAGGTCGCGACTACCCGGCGGGTCGATGGTCACGAACTCGATATCGCGGGCGTCACCGTGTCCCGAAAGGTCGAGGCGCGACGCAGCACCTTCAGCCTCGCGCGATACATCCGCGGGGAAATCGAGCGGCAGCTCCATCTGGCGCCGGATCCGCTCGAACCCCCGAGTCAGCTCGGCGGCATCGGGTGCGAGCCGAACACGGCGGGTCGTCACGGTGCTGCAGCTTCACGCGCGGTTGTCATTCCTCCTTATTACAGTGTCGACCGATGCAAGACGACCGCGACGACCCCGCGTGACCGCCGCCCAGCGGCCGTTCGATCCCGGTCGGACGACCCTCTACAGCCGCGATGAGCTGATGGCCGGCTTCGATGGTCAGGACGCGTCGACGACGCTCGACCAGCGGATCCAGGCGTACTTCGACGACTGGAAGAGCAGCCGGCCGCGAAACCTCGACGAAGGGCTCGCTCAACGCGAGCACGACTACCGAGTCGAGGTTGCGCTTCAAGACTTCATCGATCCCGAAGATGCGCCGTCGAAGAAGGTCGTCGGAGTCATGGGCAGTCACCAAACTCGACGGGACGAGCCCATCTACCGAGAGGTAGCGAGGTTGGGGTGGTTGCTCAGCCCGCCACAGAACGACTATCTCGTTCTGACGGGCGGGGGCCCCGGTCTTATGGAAGCCGCGAGCCTCGGGGCTTATCTAGCCCCGCATCCCGTCGACACGATCGACGAAGCGACGTCGTTCCTGGGCGCCACGACGGACGCCGAATACATCGTCGCTGCGGGCGAGTTACGCGATCGTTTCCCTCGCCACGGCGACTCGCTCGCGGTACCGACCTGGTCGTACGCGAACGAGCCGGTGAGCCAGTTCACGTCTCACATCGCCAAGCATTTCGAGAACAGTTCGCGCGAAGAAGGGCTTCTGGCGCTTGCGATATACGGCGTCGTGTTCGCTCCCGGAGGTGCGGGAACTCTGCAAGAGATCTTCCAAGACGCAGCGCAGAACACCTACTGGTCGTTCAACTGGCGCAGCCCGATGGTGTTCCTCGGCAGGACGGAATTCACCTAAGACTTTCCCGTGTATCAACTGATCGAAGCTCGCGCGCGGGCGGACGGATACGAGCACATGGTCGCGCTGTGCGACAACGCGGAAGAAGTCGTCGGCGTGCTCGAGCGGTGCCCCCCGGAACCGCAGCCGGCAACGAAACCTCCGCCACGGACATTGGGGCGGGCAGGCCCGGCGTGGCGCGGCTCCACGGACTGATGCGCTCAGCCCGGCAGACGTTGCTCGACCGTGAGCGTCGGTTCGAAGACGTCGCCGTGGCGCTCGACCCGTGTGAAGACATCTTGGGGGAGGAACACCAACGCATGGGGGTCACTAGAGGCGACGGCCGATTCGATCTCGTCCCATAGAACGGGAGTCGACACGGTGGGAGCACTAGCAGCGCGCAATGAGTAGGGGCAGACCGTCGAATTCGTCGGCCCGTTCTGGCGCCAGTCGATGAGCACCTTGCCGCTGCGGATGCTCTTGTCGGCCGAGCCCGTCACACGATCCGGCTCCGCGCTCGCGAGGACCGACGCAACCTCTCTCGCAAAACGCTTGGTCGCGTCGAAAGTAACGGCATCGTCGTTCAGCGGTGCGTACACGTGGATGCCTTTTCCTCCCGACGTCTTTGCGAACGACTTGAGACCGACGCCGGTGAGAACGTCCTTCAGCAATAGCGCGATCCTGCAAGCGTCGATAACGGTCGCAGGGGGGCCGGGGTCGAGATCGAACACGACGTAGCTCGGCGTGGACATGCCCGTGCCTCTGAAGATCAGTGGGTGGATCTCGATCGCCGCGGTGTTCGCAAGCCATATAAGCGAGGCGACGTCGTCGACCGAGCAGTAGTGATACGTCTTACCGGGCGTCGTGAGACTCGGAAGATCGATCGTCTTGAGCCACCGTGGCGGATGGAAGCACTCGGTTTGATACCAGTGCGTGCCTTCGACACCGTCCGGATAGCGCTTCGTCGTAAGCGGCCGACCGGCGATATGCGGCAGCAGCACAGGCGCGATCTCTGCGTAATAGGAGATCATCTGGCGCTTCGTGTACCCGACGTCCGGCCACAGCACCTTGTCGAGATTCGTGAGCGGCACGGTACGCCCATCGATCATTACCGTGGCTCGTTCTGCGCCGACGCTCATCGTCTACCTACGAGCAGCTCCATGAGCTCGGCCCCGCTGGCTTCCTCGAACTGATCGAACGTGCAGGTCGACGGATCTCGATCTGGCCGCCACCTCTTGAAGCGTGCGGGATGACGCAGGCGGTCGAGCTCGAGGTGGTCGTAAGCGACCTCGGCAACCAGCGCAGGTCGCAGTGGAACCCACGTGATGTCGCCGCCTTCTGCCCACCTGCTGGCCGCGCCCGGGAGCCGTCCGACGGCGCCGGCGCGTAGCTCGAAGCCGTTCGCCCACGGGTGTCCCTCGAGCTCCGTGACGTGACCGATGACCTCGGGGACGAGCTCTTTGCGACGACTGCGCGTGAACGAGCTTGCCAGCCCGATGTGGTGCAGGATCCCCGCGCCGTCGTAGATACCTAACAGCAACGATCCGATAACGGGCTCGTTGCGATCCCATCGGAAGCCGGCGATGACACAGTCGGCGGTTCGCTCGTGCTTGACCTTCACGATCGATCGCTTTCCACAGACGTACGGAGACCCCAGGCCCTTGGCGATGACTCCGTCGGCACCACCTCCCTGCGCTCGAGCGAGCCATCCCTTCGCGATACCGACGTCCGTCGTCGACGGTGTGATGTACAGCGGAGGCTCGACCGTCCCGAGAAGCTCATCGAGCAACTCCCTTCGATCGCGTAGCGGCCGGCGGGTGACATCCTCGTCAGCGATCGCCAAAAGATCGAATGCTATGAACGCCGCCGGAGTTTCTTTCGCTAGCCGTTCAACACGTGACTTCGCGGGGTGCAACCGCTGCAGCAGAGCAGAGAAGTCGAACGGCTTGGGAGCAATAACGACGATCTCACCGTCGACAACGAAGTTGCCCGGGCGGAGGGCGCGCAAAGCATCGACGAGCTCCGGGAAGTAGCGAGCGAGTGGGCGCTGGTTCCGGCTGCGCATGTCGACGTCGTCACCGTCGCGAAAGATGATGCATCTGAACCCGTCCCACTTGGGCTCGTACAAGACATCATCGCTCTCGGGTAGGTCGCGCGCGAGTTTCGCAAGCATCGGCTCGACGGGCGGCGCGAGCCGCGCGGACCCCTTCATCGGACGGATCGAGACGACATCAGGGCTCGCCGGAACGTGCTCCCACTCCAGTCAGGAACTCTCGGACTCGGAAACGACCAGATGTCGCCGGATCGAGAGGCGGCGTGTCGAGCCCACTGCCCTCGCGGAGCCCATCGATCAGGTCCAACAGAGCGTCGGTCGCCGAGAACTCCGGCTTCCAACCGAGCTCACTTTGAGCGCGACTCACATCCATGAGCGGCGCATTGAGGCCCAAGTCGAACCACCCAACCGGAGTCGGTTGAAGGTGCGCGCGCCACGTTAGGTGCGTCAGCGCTCTCACAGTCTTTTCCGGGAGAGGTATCCGACGCGCGTCGAACAACTCGGCAAGAACGTCGGAATCGATCACGGGATCAGCCGCGATGTTGAATGCGCCGCGTACGTTCGAGACGATCGCGAGACGGTAGGCCTCGCCGATGTCGTAAGAGTGGACGCTTTGGAACCGCAACCGCGGAGAGTCGGGAACTATGGGGATCAACGACCGATGCAGCAACGGGCTCGGCAATATCGGACCGGTGAACAATCGCCTCACCCCCGACGCCGCTTCGCGCTTGAAGATGAGCGCCGGACGCAACCGGACGATCCTTACATCCGAGTGGCGCTTCTCGAAGACGTCGAGCATCGCCTCCGTTTGCGCTTTATGCCGAGCGTAGAACGACGTCGCAATACCGCCGGTCGGCCACGACTCGTCGACCGTCTCGTCTTTCGGACCGGGCGAATACGCACCCACCGACGATGCGTAGATCAGGTTCTTCACCCCGGCACGCGCGACGGCCTCGAATACGCGCGCGCTGCCGTCCACATTGACGCGATGCAGCTCGTCGAGCCGGTGGGACGGTTGGATCGCCCACGCAAGGTGAACGACGGCATCACAGCCTTCGAAAAGCGGAGCGAGGTCCGAGGTCGTGATATCCGCTTCGACCCATTCCGTCTTGGGGAAAGCGAGCTTGGGCCGGCGGCGCGCGATCCCGATGATGGACAGAACCTGTTCTTCGGGCTCGAGCGACCGCAGCAAGCTAGTGCCGACGTTTCCGGATGCACCGGTGATCGCGACCTTCATGGGATCTCCCGCTAGCTGGACGTTAGCGAGTTCTTATCCCTCATGACCAAAGACGACACCTCACGACGATCTTCGAGCGACTACGCGCTCGATCATTCCTGCGGGTCCCAGCCTCTCGCGTTGGTCCGCAACCAGTCCCGCCACAGGTAACAGCTCCGACGGCCGCCGCGTCATGTGCTCACCTTCGAGCCGTCTCGAGAAGAACTCGATCGCTTTCTGTATCCACAGCACCGGCTTCGAATTACTACGGATGTGGTCGACCAGCACGACGCGGCCGCCTTCCTTCAGCACGCGGCACATCTCGGCGAGGCCGAGTCGGGGATCGGGGATGTTGCATAGTGAATACGTGCAGACGACGGTGTCGAACGTCTGATCGTCGAACGAAAGGCAGTGAGCGTCCCCGACCTGTAGGTCGACTTGCCGTCCCGATTCGGACGCCCGCCGCCGAGCCAGCTCGAGCATCTCCGGAGTCAGATCGATGCCGACGAGTTCGACGTCGGCCGGATAGAGCGGGATGTTGAGACCCGTCCCGACGGCGACCTCGAGAGTTCTCCCCACCGCTTGGTCGCACGCCCAACCGCGGTGTTCCGTTCCGAAGATCCTGCGTTCGAAGAACCCGATCGACTTGTCGTAGCGCGGAGCCTGTTTTGCCCACGCGCGCCGGCGACGAGCATTCGCTTGCTCGAGCTCCGATCTCATCAGGTCGTCGCTCTCCTCCGCCGGCGCGATGTCCAACTTAATGCGAGGGCCTACAGCAAGTGCCATGAGTCGTCCCCGTGATGGGCTAACCCAGTTCCGTTGCGACATTAGTCCGTTTCTATCCGTTCGTGCCATACACAACGCAGATCGCGTGATTCATATTGACCGCATGACGCAGTGCAAGCTGCTCACTCGCAGTGACACGTTCGCACCAGGAATAACCGGGACGTTCGTAGTCAGAACGCGCGCAGACGACTACCTGTCAGAAACAAAACTTCTTATAATGAAGACGTTTTCCCTTCCTAAGCGCGCCCTGTCGGCACTCGGACTCGCCAGCGTTATCGCGGTAGCAGCTGCATCCCCCGCCCTCGCGAGCACCTTCTCTACGCCGTACTTCTCGAATCCACAGAACTCTTGCACCGGCGATTTCATGCTTTTCAACGGAAACGCGAACGTCACTTTCGACGTGACGCAGAACGCCGACGGCAGCTTCCACGTTCGTGAACACGTCAACACGCAGGGCGTCACGGCTACCGGCCTTCCGAGCGGAGACGAGTACGTGATCAGCGACGTCACGAACGACGTCGTCGAGTTCGACGTCTCTGCGCAACCGACGGACTCGCACACCGTTCATACCCTCGAGATCATCCACAAGGCGAACAACCTGCCACTCGACGATCGGTACGAGCAGATCAACGTCGACACGACGTGGGTGGACGGGGTTCCGAACGCGACGGTCCACTCCGAGCGCGAAGAGTGCCGCTGATCCCAATCCCGAACCTGCAGGTGCGGAAGTAAGGCAAACC
>JALZGD010000154.1:5666-6022 GCA_030861205.1 Actinomycetota bacterium | reverse complement strand
CGACCGCGATGCAGCCTTGCGGTGTGGTCGTTGTCGAAAGAGCACGCATCACGCCGTCGGTAACGGAGATCGCCTCGGTGCCCCGTAGCGCAGCCGTTTGCAACACTTCTTCGACAAAGGGCCCATCAGTCGCGAACACACGTACGACCTCAGCATCCGAAGAGAGTGCTTCCATGACGACACGCGGCCCTTCGGCCAGGAAGAGACCCTCAGCGCGCCGCGTCGCCGAGCGAGCGAGCGCCCGCGCGCTCTTGACGCGCGGGTTGTCCAGGCTGGATATCAGCGCGATCTAGGAGACTTTCTCGAGACTTTGCTTCGCGGCCTCGGCAAGGCCGGCGAACGCGGCGGGATCGTTG
>JALZGD010000154.1:414-5656 GCA_030861205.1 Actinomycetota bacterium | reverse complement strand
CCTTCAGCCCCGAGATCAAACGGCTGTAGGACAACCCGTTCTGGCGAGCTGCGGCGTTGATGCGGATGATCCACAGACGGCGAAAGTCGCCCTTCTTCGCTCGGCGATCCCGATAGGCGTACACCCCGGAGTGCAACAGCTGCTCGCGAGCGGCTCGGTAGTGCTTGCCGCGGGCCGAGTAGTAACCCTTCGCCTGCTTGAGCACCTCGCGTCGCTTCTTTCGTCCCGCGACGCTTCGTTTGACTCGTGGCATCGTTAATTCCTCCCTACGTCCCCAGCATCCGGCGCACGCGGTTGCGATCGCTCTTCGCTACGACCGCATCGGACGAGTTCAGTCGCCGCTTGCGCTTGGCCGTCTTCTTCTCGAGGATGTGATTCGCGAACGCGCGCCGCCGGCGGATCTTGCCGGTCGAGGTCACTTTGAACCTCTTCGTCGCACCTCGGTGCGATTTCATCTTCGGCACTCGATCAGCCTCCTTCGGCCCTGGTGACCTTCGGCGGCTTGCGCGCTCCGGTCTTCGGCTCCTCATTCTTCTCGACCGTCGGCTTCTCGGTCGAGGGTCGCTCCGCATCGGGTCGCTCTTTCGAACGTCCCGGCGGAGCGGACCTCTTCGATATCGCCTCTTTGAAAGGACTGAGCACCATCGTCATGTTGCGCCCGTCGAGCTTCGGGTACGTCTCGACCTTTGCGATCTCGGAGACGTCTTCCGCGAGTCTGTCCAGAAGCTTTCGGCCTAGCTCCGTGTGAGTCATCTCACGGCCTCTGAACATGATCGTCGTCTTTACCTTCGCCCCCTCCTTGAGGAAGCGCACGACGTGACCCTTCTTCGTTTCGTAGTCGTGGCGGTCGATCTTCGGCCGCATCTTTATCTCTTTGACGATGATCAGAGACTGCTTCTTGCGAGCCGCCTTCTGCCGCATGTCCTGCTCGTACTTGAACTTGCTGTAATCCATGATCCGGCAGACGGGCGGATCGGCTTGCCCGGCGACCTCGACCAGATCGAGGTCTAGCTCCTGCGCCATGGCAAGCGCCTTACTGAGATCGACAATCCCGACCTGCTCGCCGTCGGCGCCGACAACACGGACCTGCGGGGACCGGATGCGGTCGTTGACCCTCAGCTCGGCTGCGATGCTGCTCTCCTTTTGACGATCGACCTCCTAGTATCGACAACACGATCTGCCCAGACGCAAAAAACCGGTGACGCCAAGGCCCGCGTCACCGGCAGACGATCCAGCGAATGGACCGTTCGCCCGGTCGGCTTCGACCTACGTGCCCCTCAAGGCACGAGGTGAGGAGTCGTGATGCCGGCTCCTTCTTGGCGACTCTGAGCGCCTCAAGTATAAACGGGCACATGAGCGACGACGAGGCTCGACGCGAGGGCGAGGAAGAACGCGAGCGGCCGCGACCGCGCGTCGTCGATAAACGCGTCAGCGCGGGCGGGGCACCATCTCCAAGCCAACCCCAGCCCTCACCACCTGCGCCACCCGCTGAGCCAGAGCCTCAAGCGTCGGAGGCACACTCCGCGGCTGCGACTCCGGAGGCCGAAGGCGCTCGCTCACACGTCTGGACGCCCGAGCAAGAGGCCGAAGCTCGGCGCGTTGCCGAGGAGATCGTCGCGACTCCGAGCCTTGACTGGGTCGTGAATGCGGCCGTGACGATGGCGAACGTTGCAGCTACGAAGCTCGAGCTGGGAGACCCCGCAGACGCGTCGCTCGCGATCGACGCGCTGGCCGCTCTCGTCAATGGTCTGGATTCGAAGCTCGGGGACGCGCTGTCGCCGTTGCGCAGCACGCTCGCTCAGTTGCAGATGTCGTTCGCGCAGATCGTGACTATCCCACCGAAGCCGGACGCGTAGCGGCCCCCGGCGATCCGGGGGCCGCGTTTAGCTCTAGTGATCTGTGTCTTACGTGAGTCTGACGTTCGCCGCCTGCTTCCCCTTGGGCCCCTCGGTTACATCGAACTCGACCGCTTGACCCTCTTCCAGAGACTTGTATCCCTCGCTCTGGATCGCCGAGAAGTGCACGAAGACGTCTTCACCATCGGACTGCGAGATGAAGCCATAGCCCTTCTCGTTACTGAACCACTTGACGGTACCTTCAGCCACTACTCCACTTCCTTTCCCGAGCGAAGGCTGGCAGCCATGTGCACTGCTCAGGACACCCCCGCCCTTCCAACGCGGGGAAAAGTAACACAGCCCCTACTTCCTAACCTGTACATCACGGGACGATTTTCGTAACCGGAATCTCGACGATGTCCTCGGCCCCCAGCGCCTTGAGACGCGGGATCAAAACGTTGATCGTGCTTTTCGAAACGATCGTCTCGATCGCGTAATAGTCATCCTCTGCGAGCTCCGACACCGTCGGCGCCCTCATCGCAGGAAGGGCCTTAACGACGTCTGTTAAAGATTCTTTCCGCACGTTTAGCTTTACCAGCACGCGTCCACGGGCCGTGATCGCCCCGCTGAGCAGGATCGTCACCTCCTCGATCGCAGCGCGCTTCGCCGGATCCTCGTAGCAGGCGCGGTTCGCTATCAGGTGGGTGCGCGACTCCATCACGACGTCGACGATCTCCATGCCGTTCCGGCGAAGTGTCGACCCCGTCTCGGTGAGGTCGACGATCGCATCGACGATCTCCGGAACCTTCGCTTCCGTCGCTCCGTACGACAAGAAGATCTTGACTGGGATCCCCAACCGTTCGAAGTAGCGGCGGGTGATATTCGGTAGCTCGGTGGAGATGCGCGAGTCGGGCTTTATCTGATCTGGCGAAGTGACCCCGGCGTCCCGCGGCACGGCAAGCACGACCTTGACGGGACGATCCGTCTGTTTCGAGTACGCGAGCGGTGCGACCTTGACGACGTCGGCACCGGTCTCGGCAATCCAGTCTTCGCCGGTGACACCTAAGTCGAAGAACCCATCCTCGACGTAAGTTGGTATCTCCTGCGGACGCAGTACGGCCACGGAGCTGATACGTGGATCGTCGATCGCTCCGCGATATTCGCGGTCCGAGCCGCGGGTCACCCTCAAGTCCGCAGCCTCGAACAGCTCGAATGTAGCGCGCTCCAACGAGCCCTTGGGAAGAACGAGCTTCAACACCGGCGCAGGATCAAACGTCGGGCAAGGATTTCGGCAGAGCGGCGTACAGGTTCGCCATCTCGAGTGCCGCGAGTGCCGCTTCGAACCCCTTGTTGCCGAGCTTCCCACCCGCTCGATCGACGGCTTGCTGCACGTTCTCGGTCGTAAGCACGCCAAAAGTCACCGGGATCCCCGACTCGAGCGCGATCGATCCGATCCCCTTCGCTGCATGGCCGGCCACGTAGTCGAAGTGCGCGGTCTCTCCTCGGATCACCGCGCCTACCGTCACGATCGCATCGACTTCCTTAGAGTCGGCCAGGCGCTTCGCGGCCGCGGGGAGCTCGAACGCTCCGGGGACCCAGATCGTGGTGATGTCCTGATCGGCAACCCCGTGTCGACGCAGGCAATCGACAGCCCCTTGCATCAAGCTGCGGGCGATCGTCTCGTTGAACCTGCTGCCGATGACGGCGACGCGCAGGTTTCGTCCGTCGTAGCTACCTTCGTACGAGCGCGTCATGGTGTCCTCTCACCCTCTTGTTCGGCGATGGTTGCGGATCCGTCGTCCAGCGTGTCGGCGAGCGTATCCAACAAGTGTCCGAGCTTCTCGCGTTTTGTCTGGAGGTATTTGAGGTTCTCGGGATTGGGCGCGATATCCAAGGGGACGCGATCCACGATCTCGAGCCCATATCCCTCGAGGCCTGCTCGCTTCGTCGGGTTGTTGGTGAGTAGCCGCATCGTGGTGATGCCGAGGTCGGCGAGTATCTGCGCTCCGACCCCGTAGTCCCTAGAGTCGGGCGAGAAACCCAGCTCGATGTTTGCCTCGACGGTGTCGAGTCCCTCGTCCTGCAATGCGTATGCGTCGAGCTTGTGACGCAGTCCGATGCCGCGGCCCTCGTGCCCGCGTATATAGACGACGACGCCCTCCCCTTCGTCATCGATCATCTTCATCGCCTGCGCGAGCTGCGCGCCGCAATCGCAACGGATGCTGCCGAGGACGTCTCCGGTGAAGCACTCGGAGTGCACGCGCACCAGGACATCGTCCTTGCCGGCAGGCTCGCCCTTGACCAGAGCCACGTGCATACGACCGTCATGAGACTCGTAAGCGATCGCGGTGAAGGTCCCGGACGCGGTTGGGATCCGAGCTTCCGTCGTGCGGCTTACGAGCTTCTCCCACCGTCGCCGGTGCGAGATCAGGTCGGCGATCGAAACGATGAGGAGCCCGTGCTCCTCGGCGAACTTTTCGAGGTCGGGTAGGCGGGCCATCGTTCCGTCTTCGTTGACGACCTCGCACAACGCCCCTGCGGGATAGAGGCCGGCGAGACGAGCGAGGTCGACCGCGGCCTCGGTGTGACCCGCCCGACGTAAGACACCACCTTCCATGTAACGCAGCGGGAACACGTGGCCGGGACGTCTGAAGTCGATCGGCGTCGCGTCTCCATCGACGAGCCGGCGAACGGTCGTCGCGCGATCCTCCGCGGAGATGCCCGTTGTAGTGCCGTCTCTAGCGTCCACGCTGACGGTGAACGCCGTCCCCATCGCCTCGGAGTTCTCAGGTGCCATCAATGGAAGTTGGAGCTGCTTCAATCGCTCCGCTTCCATCGGTACGCAGATGATCCCCGAGCAGTAGCGCACCATGAATTTGATGTGTTCCGGCGTCACCTTCTCGGCCGCGACGATCATGTCGCCCTCGTTCTCGCGATCCTCGTCGTCCACGACGATGATCATGCGTCCCTGCGCGACCTCTTCGATCGCCTGCTCGATGTCTGCGAGACTCATTTCAACTACTCCTTGCTTGTGTGCCCATTCGACAAACGTTCCACGTACTTCGCAATGAGATCGACTTCGACGTTGATGCGTGTCCCGAGCGAGACATCACCCAGCGTTGTTGCCTCGAGGGTGTGCGGGATCAGCGCGACTTGAAAAGTCGTCGCGGCGACGTCGACCAATGTCAGCGACACGCCGTCGAGCGCGACCGATCCCTTGACGATCATGTATCGCAACAGTTCAGGCGACGCCGCCATCCACACACGGCGCGCATCCCCGTCGTCCTCGACGCGAACGACCGTCGCGATCCCATCGACATGACCCTGCACGATGTGTCCTCCGAGCCTGTCGGAAAGCCTCATCGGCAGCTCGAGGTTGACGGTACGGCCGCGGGCGAGCTCCGCGA
>JALZGD010000154.1:0-404 GCA_030861205.1 Actinomycetota bacterium | reverse complement strand
GGACATGATCTCGGTCGTGAAGCGATGACGTCGTGCCGTCGTTGCTGTCAGGCATACGCCGTTGACCGCGATCGAATCGCCGATGTCGAGCTTGCGGGCGAGTGGCGTTTCGATCTCGACCCGCATCAGCCCCCGGCGCGTCCTCGCTTTCTTCACGACGCCGCGATCCACAACGATCCCGGTGAACATCAGGGACGCTCCAACGTGACCAAGACGTCGTCTCCGAGCCGCCGCACATCGAGCAGTGACCAGCGGTCTGCGTCGTCCATCGCCGTGATGCCGATTGAAGAGATATGGGGGCCGTCGCCCACGACCAACGGCCCGTAGAACAGCTCGAGCCTGTCGACCAGATGCTGGCGGAGCAACGACGTCGCCAGACGGGCACCGCCTTCGCAGTACACCTC
>JALZGD010000153.1 GCA_030861205.1 Actinomycetota bacterium | reverse complement strand
GGTCGACGGCGGTGTTGGTGCGGACACTGTCAGCTACCAGGACGTTTCCTCTACTGCCGGCATGACGATCGATCTCACTGCGAATTCTGCAACCGGCGGCGCGGGCACTGATGGCTTATCCAACATCGAGAATGCCATCGGCACGAACCGGGCAGACTCGATTACCGGCAACTCGCTTCGCAACGTACTCACAGGTGGAACTGGATCCGACACCCTCAGAGGACTCGATGGCAACGATCGGTTGCTGGCCAATGACGGCGAAAGCGATGCCGTCATTGATTGCGACGGCGGAAGCACGCCAGGGACGTCCGACTCGGCTTTTGTCGACGCAAACGACCCGGTGACTTCGGGCTGCGAGACGGTTTCTCAAGTGAGCGCCGCTTCTCGGCGGTTCGACCGCGGCTCGAGAGGAACGTCGCGCGTGGGCAATCGAAGAGTTCAACGATATGGCTTCGACAGACGCGCTTCGATCGTCTTCGATCGGGGAGTCGTGCATGTCTACATCGCGCGCGCGAGTGGGCCGCTACGACTCAGAAGGATCGCGATTCCCTCTACATAGGGCGTGCCGCGTCGCGTCGCTGACGTCGTGAATGATTGAGGGGGCGGAGGGTCCCGTCGCGGGTGTCGGAACCCTCCGCCTTGCGTGGGTCTAGCTACTCGGCGGACGCAGACTCAGACTCGGACGGCTCCGGAGCCGGCGAGTCGGTGTCGGTCGCGGAGGGTGAATCGGTCGAGGTTGGTGACGTCGTCACGCAATGAGGATTGTGGCGATGACGACCGTGCTCGCACGGACCGTGCTTGCCCTTACCGGGGTGTGCTGATGCAGCACCGAGACCCCCGATTAGAGCTGAGGTTGCGACGGCGACGACGGTCAACGCCACCTTGCTGCGAAGAGCCTTCAAGACGACTCCTTTCGGTAGCTGGGCCGCCTCGGTCTTTCCGAGGTCCCTGGCTTTGCGCCCCCGTCTCGCAACGGGTTAGCCATTTCGAGGAACTCCGTCCGTCCTCTGGGCTACTAACGGTTATCGGCACGAAGTGTTACGCGCCGTAGTCCTTTTGGGTCATTTCGATACCGGATCGGGTACCGGAGCTTGCCCCGCTTAGGACGCGCTGCGGTTCCGAACCGCCGGCTTCCTAACCTCCCAGGAGGGACGGCAGATGCGCGCCGCTTAGGAAGATCGTGCCTGTGACCAAGCTGAACGCTGCGGTGACGCCGGCGAACGCGTAGTACGGGCGACTCCCGCGCTTGGCTCTGTCGAAACCCGCCGCGGTGCCCAGCGCGATCGCAGTGTTCGATGCGAGCACGCCCGCCACGAACGCGCCGACCATAGCCAGACCCGCGGCTCGACCCGCGATGCCAGCGGCCGAGACGAATAGCAACACTTGGGTCGGTGTCTCGGCGCCGACGGCGTGCAGCATCCCGACCAGAACTGCCGTTCTCGGGGAGTAGCTAGCAAAGACGCTATCTGGGGACGGCTCGAGAGCGTGCTCATGCTCGTGGCTGTGGGCGTGGCTTGTCTCAGTAGATCGATCTGTATGCAGGAACGAAGCATGGCCGTGGAGATGCGGGTGCCGGTGCTCATGCCCGTCGCCTCCGGCGTGAACGTGATGATGCTCGTGCCGAACGACGATCCGCCGAACGTTGGTTGCACCACGGGCCTTCTGCACCAAGCGTTTACACAGGGCTAAGAGCAGCATCCATCGGCTTTGCATCCGGAAGCCGCTGCGCCGGCGAACCAACGAATCGATGACGTAGACGCCCATCAGAACCAACGTCAACCCCACGATTTTCTCCATGACTCGATCCAACCCGGGGTGGGCGACCGCCCCGCTCGTCACTGCGATCGCTCCGATCGCAAACACAACGATGCCGTGTCCACCTGCGTAGAGGGTCGCAAGCACGACCGACCGCCGTTTGTGTGGTTCCGAGCTGGTGATGTCGCTGATCGCAGCGATGTGATCCCAATCGATGCCGTGACGCACCCCGAAAACGAAAGCCGTGAGTAGGACACCGAGGTAAGCGGTCATCGTTGGATCGTTTTCGAGAATCCCGGCATCCCTGAATCTAACTACGAGACGCGCACGGCTTCCCACATGTCGACGTCCGAAGTTTGGGACGGTGGAAGAGAAACGATTTGTCCGAAACGCCCGATGTAGGTAGGTCTACGTATTGCGGTGCCGACGCTGGCTAGGCAATCTGACGTAGGAGCTCACGCGTCGTGAGCCTTGGGCGGGAGGCCGGATGACTATCGCAACGTGGCGACGGAAAAGTCGGACATCCGCGCTTTTTGCTGTCACGCCGCGTCGAACGATGTTCGTGTCCGTCATGGGAGGTTTTTTGGCGGCAGCTGTTCTGCTTGCGGGAGCGGCGCTCTCGTTCCCCGTGAAGGCATCGGCTTCGGTCCAGGGTGGCTGCGTAGCACTGGGTCCGACAGCGAAAGTAAGTGTCGCGGGATCACTCGCCACGGTCCGCCCGAACGACACGAGCACGTGTTGGGGAACGTCGGCGATCGCCGCCGCTCGAGGCGAATTCGAATCGTTTCAGGTAGTTGTGCAGAATCCGGGCAACAGCGACCTCGGCAATGTCTCTATTGGTATCGAGGGCGGTTCTCTTGCCGGGCCAGGCGGCACAACGCTCGGTGGGGCGAACATAACCGTCTATCGCGAATATGACGGGTTCCACGTCGAGCGGAAGTCCGATTTGGAGAGCCCCGACCACGGCGACTATTACGACGCTTTGATTCCGGACGTCGATCCCTACTATCGGGAGACGCGCAACGCTTTCCCGACAATCCTCAACGCGCACCGAGATGTCGTCGCCTGGGTCGACGTGTTCGTTCCGCGTCAACAGGCTGCCGGGCTCTACCAGGGGGACGTCCGCGTCACTCTGGGAGGCGCGTCCGTGCTCCTCGACGTTGCGTTGACCGTACGCGACTTCTCGTTGCCGATGACTCCGTCACTCGACACTGCGTTTGACATGAATCCGAACGGTTTGTGCAGGGCGATGTACTCACAGACCGACTGCAACTCAGATTTCACGGGTAAGACTGCCGTCGCTGCCTCGCTCTTCAGTCGTGCGCTTCTTGACAACCGCGTGAACCCTTACCGGTTCTCGGCGTATCCAGGGAGCACGACTTTCTTCAATACATATGACTTACCTCTGGTCAATGGCACGAACCCGTCATGGTTCAGCCCGAACGCAAGGGCTCCGGTGACAAAAGTTCGAAACGTTTTTCTGAATCCTTTTTGCGACGATTCTTGTGTGGCTACCTGGGAGGGCCGTGCCGCCTCGAATCCGAACCTTCGCGTTTATTTCTTCTGCGACGAGACGGGCCAGAACGCCGATCTATGGAACAAGTGTTACGACGGGTACGTCGATTCGAATGGCGCGAGCCACGAAGGGGTTAGCGGCGCTCAGGCTGCGTGGGCGGCCGCGAGCGGTGGCGCGTCCACGATTGGTATTGCGAAAACTGGCACATGGTCTGATGTTGTGTGGGCAGCGGCAAACACGCATTGGACCAGTGCGCGCGCTGATATCGACGCATTGATCCCTAATATGCAACCGCTCAACCCGCGAGGGCAGCAATATCCTGGTTCGAGGCACGCAGCGAACCCTGACGGTAGTTACGACAAGTTCCTGACGACCTATAACACCGATGGTTTGCACTCGGTGTGGTTCTACTCCGCGTGCGCCGCTTTTGGATGCGGTGTTGACGACAATAAGTTGTCCGACAGCAATAGCGAAGGACCGACGCTCGAATCGGATGAGCTTGCCTGGAAGGGGTGGCCCGGTTATGCCATCGACGAACCCGTATCCGAACAGCGTGCAGCTGGGTGGCTAGCGTACCTGTACGACCTGAGCGGCGAGGAGTACTTCGAAACCGTGAAACGTCTGTCGGAAGCGTGGAACAGTTGCAAGCCAACCACGTTCGGCCAAGACGGAACAACCGTAACGTTTACCGACGAGACCGGCTGCCAGTTTAGTGAAGGTGGTAACGGTGACGGAACTCTGCTCTACCCCGGAACGCCGCAAGCTGTAGCGACGCGCAACGCCGGCGGCAGCATTGTAGGCACAACCATCCCAATCAATGGAAGCCACCCGATCCCGATCGAGTCCATACGGCTGAAACGGATTCGCGACGGCCACGAGGACTACGAATATCTGCAACTGGCCGCGAGCCACGGCGCCGACGCGATGACGATCGCGAAGGATCTCTTCAAGTCTCCTGACGGCGAAGTATTCGCACCGATGTGGCACGCAGACCTCTCACAGGTTTGGCTGGATCCGCAAGCTGCCGTCGATGACGCTCGAACGAAATTGGCGAACTTCATCGCGCCCCCAGTCGCAGCGGCAGACGTCTCGATCAACATGGCAGGCCCATCGAGGGCGACCGTGGGTGACGACATGGTCTATCGAATAACGGTTACGAACGGTTCCGTCGCGACGGACATCAGCATCGACGACACGCTCCCCTCCGGGGCCGTCTTTGAATCGGCGTCGCCGTCGACCGGCTCGTGCAGTGCTTCGGGAGGTCACGTCACGTGCGATCTTGGATCGGTTGCTGCCGCGGCGAGCCGAACGATCACGGTAACCGTTGCCTCCACGACCACTGGACTAAAGACAAACACCGCTGTGGCTTCGCCGAATGATTCAACTCCTGCAGACAACACTGCGTCGAGGACGACCAACGTGACTGGATCGAATTGCACGGTGGTGCTAACGCCAGGGCCGGACATCGATGCGGTGTCTCTCAATCGCCCCGGGAACGACGTGATCTGTGGATTGGGCGGCGGCGACACGATCCGTGGGGGAGACGGGCGCGATGTCATCTATGGGGGTGCCGGAGCCGACAACCTCTACGGTGACGGTGGCAGCGACACGCTCGCGCCGGGTGCCGGTCCGGTGGACGACTCCGTTCATGGAGGAGCCGGAACCGACGGCGTCTCCTATCCCGACGCGGCGGCCGGCGTTGCGATCAATCTGCTTCAGAACGCTGCCTTCGACTGGGACGGGTCGGCAGGAGACGCGCAGATCGGCACGGACGCGCTCGATTCGATCGAGAACGGGGTTGGCTCACGCTACAACGATGCTCTCATCGGCGACGGGGGCGCCAACACGTTCTGGGGACAACTGGGCGACGACGTCATCGATGGCCAGGGAGGGCTCGATACCGTTGCTTATTCGACCGCCACAAATGGTGTGGTCGTGCACTTGCCTACCGTCGACACGGCGGGGTCATCGAGCGGCCAAGGGAGCGACGTGCTGAAGAACGATGAAGCGGTTGCGGGCTCTCGATTCGGCGACGCCATCTACGGGTCCGAGTTGGTGAACAGACTGCTCGGTGGAGCGGGGAACGACTACATCCATGGGGGGGACGGCGGGGACCGCCTCTACGGTCAGGCCGGAGACGACTTTCTTTACGGAGAGGCCGGGTACGACCAGATTCTCGACGGGGGCGACGGGCCCTCGGATCATTGCGACGTTGGCGCAGACGGCGGTGCAGCACCGATCAACTGCGAGCTGCCGTAACAATTCGCCTCGCGAAAGTTCAAAGCCGTAGGCAGCCTCGTAGGGCTCTCGTATCCTGAAATACATGCACTACCTGGATCACGCTGCGACAACGCCGATGCTGGACGAAGTCGTGGACGCGATGTCGTCGCTGTATCGACGCGAGTTCGGGAACCCATCGTCGGTTCACGCCTACGGGCGTGAGGCGAGACGCGCCGTCGAGGACGCTCGCGACAAGGTGTCTGGCGCGGTCGGGGCGAGCCCCTCAGAGATCGTCTTCACTGGAGGCGGTACCGAAGCGGACAACCTCGCGATCAAAGGCACGGCTTCCAAGTTGCAAGCGTCGGGCCGGCACATAGTCGTCAGCGGGTTCGAACACCATGCCGTCTTGGATCCGGCCCTCTACCTGCGCAAGCAAGGCTTCGACGTGACCGTTCTGCCCGTGCCGGCTTCCGGCGTGCTGGCTGCGGACGCCGTCGCTGAAGCGGTCCGCAACGACACGATCCTCGTGTCGATCATGGCGGTCAACAACGAGATCGGCAC
>JALZGD010000352.1 GCA_030861205.1 Actinomycetota bacterium | reverse complement strand
CGGTTGAGCTTCTCGAAGTCGTCGGTACGCATGTAGACCTCGCCCCGCACCTCGAGGACGTCCGGAGCTTTACCCCGCAGCTTTAACGGCACGGCCGAGATCGTCTTCAGGTTCGCCGTGATGTCCTCGCCCGTCGAGCCGTCGCCTCGCGTGGCGCCTTTGACGAGCACGCCTCCCTCATAGATCAGGTTGACCGCTATGCCGTCCATCTTCACCTCACACGCGAACGCGTCCGCTTTGCCGATGCCCCTCTCGACCCGAGTCCCCCATGCTTGGAGCTCTTCCAGCGAGAAGCAGTTGTCGAGCGACATCATTCGGCTGCGGTGCCGTACCGGAGCGAACAGGTCGGACGGAGGAGCGCCGATCCGCTGCGTCGGCGAGTCCGGGGTGACGAGGTCGGGGAAGGCCTCCTCTATCTCGACGAGCTCCCGGTTCAGAGCGTCGTACTCAGCGTCTGCTATCTCGGGATCGTCGAGAACGTGATAGCGGTAGGAGTGGTAGTCGATCGCGTCACGGAGCTCACGAGCCCGCTTTCTCGCGCCAGGCTTGTCTGACATGGCCTTATTCTGCCGTCTCGGGGGTGTCGAGATGCCACTGATGCTTGTGGTTGGGGGATCGAATTGAAAAGAGATATTGCGGTCATCGGGAGTGGTTACGTCGGCACCGTCGTTGCGGCTTGTCTCGGAACGTTGGGGCACCACGTCACCGGCGTCGAGATCGACCCCTCAAAACTCGAATCACTCAAGGAGAGCCGCGCTCCTTTTCATGAGGCCGGGCTCGACGATCTGCTTCAGATAGCGAGCGCTCAAGGCAATCTGTCGTTCACCGACGACCTCGCGAGCGCAGTCTCTGAGTCACAAGTTATTTTTCTCTGTGTCGGGACACCCCCCGGAAGCCACGGGGAACCCGACATGTCGGCCGTCGCCGCGGCCGCTCGCTCGATAGCGGGTGCTCTGAGGTCGCGGCACATCCTGATCAACAAATCGACCGTTCCGATCGGTACCGGGCAGTGGCTCGCGTCGATCATCGAGGAGGCTCTCCCGGACCCGAGCCGCGGCAAGGAACTGTTCACGGTCGTCTCGAACCCAGAGTTCCTGCGCGAGGGAACGGCGGTTCAGGATTTCTTGCACCCGGATCGTGTCGTGCTCGGCAGCAGCGACGACGATGCCCTAGCGGTCGTCGAAGACATCTATCGACCGATCCTCGACCAGAGCATCCCGGGCGGTGACCTTGCGGCGCGGCCCCCCCTCATCCGCACCAGCGTCGAGACCGCGGAGATGATCAAGTACGCATCGAACGCATTCCTCGCGACCAAGATCAGCTTCATCAACGAGATGGCGAACATCTGCGAACTGGTGGGAGCCGACGTCACGGAAGTGGCGGGCGCGATGGGGATCGATCGTCGAATCGGTCCGCAGTTCCTCGAGGCCGGCGTTGGCTGGGGCGGCTCTTGCTTCGGCAAGGACCTCGATGCCCTTATCTCGATCGCGTTGGAGTCTGGTTACGAGCCGAGGCTGTTAGAAGCGACCCACGCTGTCAACCTTCATCAGCGAGACGCTGTGTGCGACAAGCTTCGCCGCACGCTCAGAGGTTTACGTGGGCGCCGTATCGGGATCCTGGGGCTCGCGTTCAAGCCGGGCACCGACGGCCTCCGCGACGCTCCGGCGCTCGACATCACCCGGCATCTGATCGGCGCCGGTGCCCTCGTGTCTGCATTCGACCCCGTCGTAGACGAGACCCCTATCCCCGAGCTCAAGATCGTGTCCCAGGCATACGACGTCGCCTACCGGGCGGATGCCGTGGTACTCACGACCGAATGGCCCGAGTTCTTGGGTCTCGACTTCGTAAAGATCAAATCGCATATGCGCGGCAACGTGTTCATCGACGGACGCAACCTGTTCGATCCCGCCACGATAAAAGCGGCGGGCTTGAGATACGAGTCCATGGGCCGGACCCACACCACTTCTCGCGCGTCGAGCGAAGATGAGTTCCGGCGTTAG
>JALZGD010000152.1 GCA_030861205.1 Actinomycetota bacterium | reverse complement strand
TTTGCGCGAGAACGTGGGCAAGATCTCCGACACGATCCCCATGGCGGGCAAGATGAGGATGTAGACCTCGGGATGCCCGAATAACCAGAACAAGTGTTGCCAAAGGATCGGGTCTCCACCCGCCGCCGGATTGAAGAAGTTCGCTTGGAAGACGCGGTCGAACATCAACTGGAAGAGGGCGATGGCGATCACGGGCATCGCGAAGAGCAGCAAGAACGATGTGACGAGGCTCATCCAGATGAACACCGGCATGCGCATCAACGTCATCCCGGGAGCGCGCATGTTGATGATCGTCACGATGAAGTTCACGGCGCCGGCAAGGGATGCGACACCGAGGATCTGGAGACCGAGCGAATAGAACGTCATCCCGTGGCTCGGCAAGGTCTGGTTCAAGGGCGCGTAGCCGAACCAACCACCGTCGGGAGCACCGCCAAAGAAGAAGCTCGAGTAGAGGAATAGCCCTCCGAACAAGAACGTCCAATAGCTGAAGGCATTCAGTCGAGGGAATGCGACGTCGCGAGCGCCGATCATCAAGGGGATCAAGTAGTTCATCAACGCGACGCCCAAAGGCATAACGACCAGGAAGATCATCGTGATGCCGTGCATCGTGAAGAACTGGTTGTAGGTGTTGGCGCTGATGACGCTCTGGTCTGGACGAGCGAGTTGCAAACGCATCACCAGGGCTTCGATCCCGCCCAGCAAGAAGAACAGAAGGGCCGTCGCGCCGTACAAGATGCCGATCTTCTTGTGATCGACGGTCGTGATCCAGCTCCACAACCCGGTGGTCGCGCGGGGGCGACGGAACAATCTCCTGGGCTCTGCTATCGCAGCTGTTGCCATCTATCGAGTCTCCTCATGCGAATCTTCGATTCGAGTCGTCACTTCAGCGTATCCAGGTAGGCGACGAGTGCTTTGATCTGATCCGCCGTCAATCCCAATGTAGGCATCCGCGCTCCCGGCTTGACCTCGGGCGGCCCGTTCAGCCACCGCGCAAGGTTCGCATCGGTTCGATCGAATATGGATCCGGCGAACGTCTCGCGGTCGGCGAGGTGACCCAGGTTCGGCCCTACCCGCGGAACCGCCTTGTCGATCGGAGACGACGTCAAGGAGTGACATGCGGAGCACGCCGGACCATTCGGGAATTGGCCATTCCCCGCGCCATTCTGGAAAAGCTGTGCGCCGGTAGCCGCCAACGAGCCTTTGGCCGGGGCTTCTGCCTCTTGCTGCTGAGACAAGACCCAGTTCTCGAAGTCGGTCGGGCTCTGAGCGATGACACGCAGTCGCATGTAGGCGTGTCCGAGGCCGCAGAATTCGGTGCATTGCCCCTTGTAGGTCCCCGGCGTGTTGGTAAACAGGATCAGCGTGTTCTTGTGACCCGGGACGACGTCTTGCTTACCGGCCAGGCGAGGAACCCAGAAACTATGTATGACCTCCGGTAGGCCGGTAACTAGATCGGTCGGCTCGCCCTCGACGGTGACAAGGACATTCCGGCCCGTCGGGATGTGCAATTCATTAGCAGTGACGATCTGCTGATCGGGATATTGGTACTCCCACCAGAACTGATGGGCGATGACGGTGACGGGCATCGCGCCTGCGGGTTTGTCGGAGAGCTCGAAGATCGTTCGGATCGTTGGGATCGCGATGCCGGCCAGGATCAGCGCCGGGATCACGGTCAAGACAACCTCGACCTTGGGATTGCCATGGAACTGGGCCGCCTCGCGTCCCGGGCGATGACGGAACTTGACCACCGCGTAGACGAGCAGCCCTTCGACGATCACGAAGATGATGGTGGCGACGACGAAGACGATGTTCCAAAGGTCGTCGGCCTTCTGGGCGTTGTATCCGGCGGGGTGAAGGAAGTCCTGCGGACCCGTGCCGTTACACCCACTCAGCAAGAGAGCAACAATCCCAAGCAGAGCAGCCGCGATCAGGCCGCGCCGCAGTCGCCGAGGCTTCGTCATGCGCTCTCCATGGGATTCCGCGGGGAATATATATGACGCCTTCAGCGGTAGCGTGAGCTTGTGAACAACGCATCGCACGGCGACTCCGGTGGTCGTTCGAGCATCATCCGAAAGATCGTCGCGAGGCCATTGTTCGTTGCAATCGTCGCAGCGCTGCTCCTCGCCGCGATCGTCGTCGGATTCTCGACCCACGCGCCTCGCGACGCTGCGACCGAGGTGGGATCTCCGGCCCCCGATTTCTCACTGACAACGCTGGACGGGCAAACGTTCACCTCGCACGACCTCGAGGGGACGCCCGTCGTCATGAATTTCTGGGCGTCGTGGTGCGGGCCCTGCAGGGACGAGGCTCCGCTCCTGCAACGGAAGTACGCCGAAACCTCGGACCGCGTCGCGATCGTGGGGGTCGACACCACAGATACCAAAGCAGCCGCACGTGCCTTCGTGAACAAGTTCCACATCACGTACCCGATCGTGAGGGATCCCGACGGCAAGATCCTGAACGCGCTCGACATCCACACGGGCCTTCCCGACACGGTCTTCATCGATTCGGACTACCGTCTGCTTGCGGCGGACTCGGCTCGGGCCGCTCGGTATGGCGACCGGACGGGGATCGCGGTCTTGGGTGCGCTCGACGAGAGCGTTCTGGACGACGCGATCGACCGGCTTGCGGGCGGTGGCTCGAAATAGTTAGGGCTTCAATCCTTTAGGGTCTAGCGCCTGATGGATGCCCTTCCCCGACCCAAGCGCAGGGCGAAATTCGTCATCGGCGGCGCAGTGATCGCTTTCGTTCTGATCGGCTTGATGGCGTGGGCGATGGCCCGGCCCGGCTCCACCTCTTATTACCTGACGACGTCGGAGCTGGTCCGCAAAGGGCCCACCGCGAGTGGGTCCGAGATCAAGGTCAGCGGCTCCGTGATCGACGGGACGATCGTCCGTGCCGGCCTCACCACCACGTTCGCAATCACCGACGGGAAGGCTCGGGTAATCGTGAAAACACGTCAGCCTCTGCCGAGCGCCTTCAAGCCGGGGGCAAACGTCGTCGCTCGCGGCACGTTCGACGGGCGGACGGTCCATGCGTCCGAGGTGCTGGCGAAGTGCCCGTCGAAGTTCCAGCCGGCCTCTTAACAAGGACCTAGCGATGTCCCTCGCGTCTCTGGGACGCCCTTCCCTGATAGCGGCACTTGCTTTCGCGATCGCCGGCGTTGCGTTGTGCACGTACGGCGCGGTGAGACGAAAACAAGGCGTTGCGTGGGCCGGCGCGCGTGCGATCACCGTGACTGCCGGATTCGTGATCGTCGCAGCAGTCGCGATGATGACCGCCTTCTTCGCGCACGATTTCTCACTCGCGTATGTCGCCCAGCACTCGTCCCGTTCGCTCAGCCGCCTTTACATGTTCAGTGCTTTGTGGAGTGGCATGGAGGGGTCGTTGTTGTTCTGGGCCTTGCTCCTGACCGTTTTTTCCTCGATAGCGCTTCGTCAGGCCATCCGCAAGAACCCGCGGCTCGTCCCATGGGCGGGAGCCGTCCTCGGTGGCGTTGCCACGTTCTTCTTGGCCCTACTGGTGATTCCGGCGAACCCCTTCGTGCGCCTCGCTTCGGTTCCCGCCGACGGACAGGGACTGAATACGTTCCTTCAGTCACCCGGGATGCTGATCCACCCCCCGTTGCTCTACACCGGCTTCGTCGGCTTTTCGATCCCGTTCGCGTTCGCGATGGCGGCGTTGTTCACGGGAAAGCTCGACGAGGCGTGGTTCACCACGACGCGACGGTGGACGCTTTTCGCGTGGAGCGCGCTCTCGATCGGGATCGTCCTCGGAGGCGCGTGGGCCTACACCGAGCTCGGCTGGGGCGGCTATTGGGCGTGGGATCCGGTCGAGAACGCGTCCTTCATACCGTGGCTGACTGCGACTGCCTTTCTGCATTCGGTGGTCATCCAAGAGAAGCGGCGGATGCTGAAAGTCTGGAACGTCGCATTGATCTTGCTGACCTATGTCCTTTCGATCTTTGGAACATTCCTGACGCGCTCGGGGATCCTGTCCAGCATCCACACGTTCTCGGAAGGACCGATCGGCAAGTGGTTCTTGCCGTTCATAGGAGTCATGCTCGTTGGAGGCCTCGTTGTTGTCGCGTGGCGCGCCGAGGCACTACGAAGCGAGAACCGGTTCGATTCGCTGCTGTCGAGGGAATCGGCGTTCCTTCTTAACAACGTCTTGTTCGTCGCGGCAGCTTTCACCATCCTGTGGGGCACGATCTATCCGATCGTCGCCGAAGCGATAACCGGGACACGGTTCTCGGTCGGCCCTCCATTCTTCGATTCGGTATTTCTGCCCATAGGTCTGGCTATCGTTCTGATGACTGGGATCGGCCCGCTCATCTCGTGGCGGCGAATGAGCAAAGGCGCTTTCGCGCGGATCGTCCGCTATCCCTTGATTGCCGGCGCGATCACGATCGCGTGTCTCGCAGCGTTCGGCGTGCGGAGTCTTGGAGCACTCCTCGCGTTCTCGTTGTGCGCGTTCACCGCGGTAGCGATCGCCGGCGAATTCCTGCGCGGAAGCCGCATCTATCGCAATCGCCATGGGTTGTCGTGGGGGCCGGCGCTCGGTCGAACGCTGATGCGCAACCGGCGGCGGTACGGTGGTTACGTCGTTCACCTAGGCGTCCTGTTGATCGTGATCGGGATCGCGGGACAAGCGTTCAAGACGGAACGTCAAGCCGTCATGCAAACCGGCGACTCGATGCGGGTCGGCAACTACGTCCTCACGTACGAAGGCCGGACACAGTCCGAGACTGCAGAAAAACAGGTAAACGCCGCCACCCTCGATGTCACGCGCGGGGGCAAGCGCATCACGACGCTGACTCCGCAACGCAACTTCCACTTCGCTCAACAGCAACCGCAATCTGAAGTCGCGATCCGCACCACTCCGCTCGAGGATCTCTATGTCGTCGTGACGTCGTTCGACACGAACGGTGCCGCCGCGGTCCGGGCTTTCGTGAACCCCCTCACCTGGTGGATCTGGGTCGGCGCTTTCGTGATGCTTTTGGGGATGGGCGTCTTGTTGTCCAGCCCGGCCCCCGTGGCCGCGGCCAGGCCATCTGGGGTTCGTCGCCCCGTCGAGCGAGTAGCAGTGTCGTGAAGAAGGTCTTGACGACGGTCGGGATCGCGCTGGTCCTCGTGTTCGCGGTCTCGCTTGTGGCATCTGCGGCAACCCCGCAGGATGTCGCAAACGACATCTCCGAACAGGTGATGTCACCGTTCTGTCCGGGGGTGACCCTGCACGATTGCCCATCAGACAACGCCGTCGAGCTGCGTGCAGACATAGCTTCGTGGTCCGCCTCCGGCATGACAAAAGCCGAGATCATGCATCGCCTAATCAATCAGTACGGCGACGCGATACGCGCCGAGCCGCCCAAGAGCGGCACGGGGCTGCTCGCCTGGGTGTTGCCCGCCATCGCGGTCGGGCTCGGCATCGGAATCGCGGCGTGGATCGCGATCCGGTGGTCGAGGAGAAAGACGGTTCCAGTTGCACCCAACAACGCGCAACCGTTGCTTCACTCGCGAATAGAGGCCGAGCTCGACAGATTGCGGGGTGAGCTGTGATCGCAGACCTAGCGATCGCGATACTGGCTTGTGCAGCCATCGCGTACGTCGCCGGGGCCCCGCGGCGCGCCCCCGGCCGCTTTCCGGATCTGGTACGCGCCACAGAGGATGAGCTCAACTCGAAGAAGCGCTCGGCCCTCGGCGCCATCATCGACATAGAAGACGAGCGCACGGTCGGCAAACTGTCCCAGGAGGACTTCGAGATCTTGCGTCGCGAGTACGAAGCGGAGGCGCTCGACGCTCTCATGGAACTCGACAGCTTGGGAAGCGTTCCGGACGACGACTTGCTGGAGGCCGAGATCGCCGAGATGCGCGCTCGCCTAGCGTGCCCCCGGTGCGGCGCTCCGCGACTGAGCGCCGGCCCGTGCGAGCGATGCGGAGGCTAAGCAAGCAGGCTCCACTACTTGCTTTGCTTGCGATCGTCGGTGCAGCGGCGAGCGTCCCGGCGACGGCACGCGCTGCACCGACCGGTAGCGCTCGAGGAGCTTCGCTTTCAGCAGACACTCGATC
>JALZGD010000151.1 GCA_030861205.1 Actinomycetota bacterium | reverse complement strand
AGCAACCGAGACGACCCGATCCTTGAATGAATGAGTGGGATTGGATCCGTCATTCTTGATCCAGAGCTTGCGCAAGCCAAGTTCGGCAGCGAGCCGCGGTGCAGGCGTCAATCGGCTCCAGCCAGCTCCTATGTCGACGCGTTCGTGCTCGGGGGCCGGTAGGAGGGGCTGGTACCGCCACATCGATGCGGGTCCGGAGGCGATGCGGGATCGCGTTATCGAAGCGGCGATCTCCTCGTAGTCGTAAACCACCTCCAGCGGACCGAAGCACATCTCGCAGACATGCTCGGGAGCGACCGCGTACTCGCGATCGCACTCACGGCAGCGTAGTCCTCGGACGTATTTCATCGGCTCTTTGGATAGCACACGTCGACCTCGATCGCGTCGTGAACTGCCCTAGGGATCTGTCACTGCTTCGGGCGCCATGTGCAAGACATGGACGGACCACAAGTGGGTCGCTGTGACCTTCGCCGCCATCACGGCAGGCACAGAGATGATGACTCCCCAGATGCCGAACAGGGCGGCACCGGCGATCAGCGACAGGATCACCGTCACCGCATGGAGCTGAACGTCGCGGCGCAACAACCGCGGCGTCAATACCCGTGAGACCAGCTGATCGATTGCGATCTCGACGACGATCGCCGCAAGACCGAGGAGCCAACTCGAGCTGATGCTCGCCACAAAAAACGCGACGACTGCCGCGAGGTAGCGACCGACGTTCGGGATCAGGCTGACGATGCCGGCGATGGCGCCGACGATCAGCCAGAACGGGAGCCCGATCGCCCACAGCGCAGCCGACGACAGGATCCCAACGGTTACCGCGATCAGAAGTTGCCCGCGAAAGAACTCGCCGAGCGCCCTCCCGACCTTCGATCCGACCGCGGCGATGTCCGGCCGGACGCGTGCCGGGATGACGCTCAGCGCGTCTCTCCGGATCTGTGGAAGGTCGATCAACAGATAGAGCGCTATCAGGGGGGCCAAGATGAACACGAGCAAGATCTCTAGGACCGAGAAACCGATCCGAGTGACGCGAGCAGCCGAGCTCGTGAGCTGCGATCGGAAGCGCTCGGTGATCGCATCGCAACGAGCTGGCGAAGGCCCGCTCGACGAAACGGTGCTGTCGACTCCCATCAAGCACGAGAACTGCGCGGTACTTAGACGCAAGCCGAGGTGATCGTCGATCGACTCAGTCGTGTTGTCGACGAAGCGGACGATGCGATTGCGAAAGGTGGGCCACTGATCACCAAAATCGTGCGACTGCCTCACGATGAACGGGATGAGTGCGGTGATCAAGATCGCCAAGCCACCCAGCACGATCACGTATGCCATCAGCGCACCACCGACACGCGGGACGCCGCGAGCTTCGAGACGATCGACGATGGGGCCGATCAGATAGATGATCAAGAGCGCGAGCACGAGCGGTGGAAAGATCACGCGGACGCGGTAGAGCAGCCAGACGCCGATCCCCGCCAGTAGGACGATTCCGATGATCGACCACGACGCGATCCCGACCCGACGCATCCGCTCGCCCACCGGCAGCTGTGGTCGTACCGACATCGTCCGAGTATGACCGACTACATTGCCGCCAGTTCTGCCATGACCGCCGCTTCGGTCGCGCGGACGAGTGCTTCGAACGGATCTCCGCGATCGGCTCCACCCGACGTCACGACGCGGTGAAGCCCTCGTTCAAGCGCCGACTCCGAAGAGATCGAGCTCGATCCGACTACCGCGATGCACTTCGTCTTCGCACGTCCGGCGCGGTCGAGCACTCCCGCCACGACCTTTCCGCGAAAGCTCGTCTCGTCCAACCGTCCCTCACCCGTGACGACGAGGTCTGCACGGTCGAGCAAATCGTCGAATCCGACAGCGCCCGCGATCAAGTCGAAGCCCGACGTCAGGGTCGCGCCGAAAAAAGCCACGAGCCCGGCCCCCATCCCGCCGCCTGCCCCGCCGTGTCGTATCTCCGCGACCTGGACCCCGAGCTCCTCGCGTACGACGACGGCCAATCTCTCGACACCGGCTTCGAGTGCCTCGACTTCACGCTCGGATGCGCCCTTCTGGGGGCCGAACACACGCGCTGCGCCCTCGAGCCCAAGAAGCGGGTTCGGCACGTCGCACGCGCCGATCACCTTCTCGTCGAAGCGCCGGCCTCGCGTTACCCCGGCCAGACGAGCCAGCGACCCTCCGCCTGGATCGAGGTCGTGCCCATCGTCGTCGGTGAATCGCCACCCCATGGCTCGCGCCGCGCCGGTGCCGCCGTCCGTAGACGCGCTTCCTCCAACGAACACGATGACTTCCCGCGCCGAGCCCATTGCGGCGGCGATCAGCTCGCCCGTTCCGATCGAGGAAGCTCGAAGCGGGGCCGGCCGTTCGATGAGATCGAGGCCCGATGCAAGTGCCATCTCGACGACGGCGCGACCGTCGGGCAACAGTGCGAACCACGCGTCGGTAGGCCGTCCGTCTGGGCCGACGACGGTGAGATCGCGACGCGTGCCCCCGAGCTGCCGGAGCATGACTTCCGCAGATCCTTCGCCGCCGTCCGCCAAAGGACAGATGTCACATCGGATCGAATGGTCGGCTCGCGCAACACCCTCTGCCATCGCTCGTGCCGCAGCCGGCGCTGACAGGGTCGATCTGAACTTGTCGGGAGCGACGACTATGCGCATGGCGACGGTATCTAGGATACGAAGGTGCCCGACGACCTGAATGTCGTACTTGCGTCCAACCGCGGACCGATCTCCTTCGTCAAGACCTCCGACGGATTCGATACGAAACGAGGTGCCGGCGGACTGGCCGGCGCACTCGATCCGGTGGCTCGACGACTTGGGGACGATGCCGTCTGGCTCGCCACAACGACGTCCGACACGGATCGCGACGCGCTACGGGCCGGAGCCCTCGACGGGATCGCCGAACAGCTCGGGTATGACCTGTACCTGCTCGAAGTAGATGCGGACACGTACTCGAAGTATTACGACACCATCTCGAACCGCATGTTGTGGTTTGCGAACCACTGTCTGCTGGATGAGATGGGCATAGCGGGTTTCGGATCGGAAGACCTCGACGCGTGGGCGACCGCTTACGAGCCGGTCAACAAGCGCTTCGCGGAGACCATCGACGAAGTGGCCGACTCGTCGTCTCTGGTGCTGTTCCAGGACTACCATCTGGCGACCGCGCCCGGGCACCTGCGCAAGAGGCGACCCGACCAAACGATCTTCCATTTCACGCATTCGTCCTTCTGCGGACCAAACGACCTCTTTCGACTGCCGGAGACGATCGCTCGCGGGGTGATCGAGGGGATGCTCGGTGCGGATCTCGTCGGCTTCCACGTTCCTGCGTGGTCACGAGGGTTCATGCAGGCGTGCGAGCGTGTCGGCGCCCACGTCGACCCCGCGAAGGGGGTCGTCCTTCACGACGGCAGGACCACGTGGGTTCGCTCTTATCCGATCCCTATCGATGCACCCGAGTTGCAAACGCTGGCCGACGCCCAGGCTGCAACGGAATGGGCAAGCCGATTGAAGCAGCGAGCCCCCCGCCTTCTCGTTCGAGCCGATCGAGCAGAGCCTTCCAAGAACATCGTGCGGGGGTTCGAGGCGTTCGGGCTCCTGCTCGACCGCCGGCCGGACCTCCGCGAGGAAGTCAGGTTCGTCGCGTGCCTTTACCCATCGCGGCAGTCGATGGGCGAATACCGCGCTTATTCGGAAGCTATAGAGGCCGCGGCCGCAGAAGTGAACGATCGCTACCCGGATGCGATCGATCTGTACATGAAGGACGATTTCGAGCGCACGCTCGGTGCATTGTCCGTCTACGACGTCCTGCTGGTGAACCCGCTGATGGACGGCATGAACCTCGTGTCGAAAGAAGGCCCCGCGATCAACCGGAAAGCTGGAGTACTCGTGCTGACTGAGGGCGCGGGCTCCTTCGACGAGCTCGGCGAGGACGCGGTGACGATCGAAAACGCGCGTGACATCGAAGAGACGGCGACGGCTCTCGAACGTGCCTTCGACATGGGTGACGAAGAGAAAGCAGGTCGCGCCGAACGCCTACGAGCGAAGATCCTGAGCCGCCGACCGGATGATTGGATCGATGCCCAACTGGACGACCTCATCGAGATCGCTTCTGGACGCGGCCCTTCAACGCCGCCGCGCTAGAGCAACCGGGTCAAGAGCTCGACCGCGCCCAGCGGACCTTCGACGACGATGTCGGCGCGGTCGATCAGTTCCCGTGGCACCTCGAAGGACGTGACGGCAACGCGCATCGTCGCGACCCCCGCACGAGCGAGGTCATCCAATGCATCGAAGCCCGGTAGATCGACGCGATCGTCACCGAAGAAGGCTGCTGCCGTAAGGCCCTCTTCAGCAGCTCGCATCTCGACGACGGCACGCTTCGAGAAGTCGATAGCGGGCCGCAGCTCATAGGACATCCGTCCTCGTTTCGTCACCAGATCGAAGCGCCCAGCGAGCTCGTCCGCGATCTCCGCTATCTCCCGTTCGGCCCGCTCGGGGTCATCCGCAGCTCGGAAATGGATGTTCGCTATGACCCTCTTGTTCTCGACGAGGGCACCTTTCAGCCCGCGACGGGTCAGCTCTTCTCGCGCTGCAGCGACGGCTTTTTGAACGATCTCTTCGTGAGGCGCCGCCCACTCGGACAATGTCACGGCCCCCTCGATCACTCGTTCCGCTCCATGCACTCCCCAGATCTCGATATCGGCACCGAGCCAATCGACAAGTTGTGCCGCCGACCGTCCCGAGACGATCGCAACGACCCTGTACTTCCGCGCGAGGCCGTTGAGGAGGTCCGGCACGTCGGGCAGCGGGCGTGCATCGGACGGAATGCGAACGATCTCGGACAGCGTTCCATCGAAGTCGAGGAACAGGCCAGCCGCCTGCGGATGCGCGAGGAACGGCGCGAGAAGCGCGTCAGTCATTCGTGGAGAGTAATGAGTGGAGCCGGTCGAGCGCGACCTACTTCTCGTCGGCCCCCACAACCACATGGATCGAGACATCCGCCGTGAGGTTGGCCGGCTTCGGCGCAGACACCCATCCGAAGTGGCTTGCCAGCGCCTCGGCCGCGGGTCGGTCTGCGGCAGTAGCCCAGAACACCGTCGTGTGGTCGTACAGGATCGACGCTCGCCGGATCGCGAAGACCCGATAGCCGAGTCTGGTCAAGCGGTTGGCCATCCGGTCGGCGGCATCGGGTGCATCGGTCGCGTTCAACACCTGGACCGTGACCCCGTTCGTAATGAGCTTCGACAGGACGGAGGGCTGCGAGGAGGGAATCGCGGCCACCCGAGTCTCGTGCGCCGTCGCTTGAGTCCCGTGGGCCACCGGCTCCCGCCCGCCATGGCCACGCCCGTCGGCCCTCGCAAGGCTGGGGCCGCCCGATCCGGCCGGTCCCGAGACGGAGCGGACCGCAACCGCTACGCCACCCAGGACGATCGCGCCGATGATCGCCCACGGAACGAGCCAGCCCGCGACCGATCTGTAGAACGGCAGTTGGTTCCTAGACGAGTGCCGGCCCACTAAGGGCCTACCTCTTGGCCGGTGAGTACTCCGCGCCGAGGAGACGAGCCACGCGCTGACGCTGCCGGTAGGTCCGTAGCCGCTTGAGTCGCTTCACGAGGATCGGGTCGTGCGCAAGTGCTACAGGGCGCTCGAGGAGGTCGTTCAGCAATTGGTAATAGCGCGTCGCCGACATGTCGAAGCGATCTCTGATCGCCTGCTCCTTGACTCCGGCATGCTTCCACCAGGTGCGCTCGAAGTCGAGCATCTCGACATCGCGTTCTGTGAGTTCGTCGTCGTAGTCCATGCCTGCGAACGTACTGCGAGCCTCGAAGAGCGAGCCGGATTTCCAGCCCTGAAGTGGGGCGGCTAGGGGAACAACCCGCGAGTCAGATGAGCTTCGGCAACGCGTCCGACACCTATCCAGTGCGCCGCCTGCCGCATCGTCAGGTCTTTTTGCTCGGCGAGCGCAGAGACCTCATCGAACGCCTTCTCCATGATGAGTCGTAGCCGGTCGTTCACTTCCTCTTCGGTCCAGAAGTAGCCCTGCCGGTCCTGCACCCATTCAAAA
>JALZGD010000150.1 GCA_030861205.1 Actinomycetota bacterium | reverse complement strand
GGCGAGAGGAGTGTCGACGACACGTTCTTCTCCAAAGCGGTCGAGGAGCCCGGCGGTCACGCGGAAGACGCCGCCCGTGCGCGCGACGTCTTCACCCATCACGATCACGCGGTCGTCTTTCTCCATCGCTTGAGCGAGCGCGAGGTTCAGGCCCTCGACCATCGTCATCTCACTCACGATGCGTCCTTTGGTGGGGCATTCAGCGGGCGGACTTCCGGGGGACGTTCACTGATACGCAGCTCTTCAAGCCCTTCGTCGAAGCTCCACGGTCGCCCCGATGCGTAGATCCCATCGAACAGGATCTCCTGGCTAGGCTGCTCGATGGCTTCCATCTCCTTCACGGCCGCGGCGATCGTTTCCTTGGCTTCGGCAGCGATCTCGTCCCGCTTGGTGTCGTCGATAACGCCGATCCGCTCGAGGAACGAGCCCATACGCAACACGGGCTCGAGGTGGCGCCACTTCTCTACCTCCGACTCGTCGCGGTAGAGACGCGGGTCGTCGGCGGTGCCGTGTGCACCGAGCCGGTAGCAGTACGCCTCGATCAGCGTGGGCCCGTCGCCTGCGCGTCCGCGGTCTAGTGCATCGCGCGTTGCTTTCCAACATGCGATCGGGTCGAATCCGTCCACTCTGACACCGGGCATGCCGTAAGCAGCAGCCTTCTCGACGATCGTCTTCGTCGCCATCTGTCGCGTGATAGGAGTCGAGATCGCCCACTGATTGTTGACGCAGAAGAACACCGTCGCGGTCTTGAACACTGCGGCGAAGTTCATCGCCTCGTGGAAATCGCCTTCGGAAGTCGCACCGTCACCGAACCACGCAACGCTGGCGATCGGATCGTTCCTGATCTTCGCCGCCCAGGCGAGTCCAACGGCATGCGGTAGGTGCGTTGCGATAGGCACGCAGATCGGACCGACGCGATGCTGCCGTGGGTTCCAGAACCCGTGCTTTCCCCCATAGCCGCGCCACCATGCGAGCACCACCGACGCCGGCACCCCGCGCAGGATCCCGACCGAGTTCTGTCTGTAAGACGGGAAGACCCAGTCATCGTCCGAGCATGCGTAAAGTGCACCAGCCTGCGTGCCCTCCTCACCCCAATACAGGGCGTAAGTGCCGATGCGGCCTTGTCGCTGTAGAGCGACCGCGCGTTCGTCGAAGGTTCGCAGCACGACCAACCACCGGTACATCTCGATGAGGTCTTTGTCGTCCAAGCCATCGGGTACGGCCGCATCGGGCACGTTGCCGCCGTCGCCGATGAAGCGCAAGAGTTCGCTCATGTAGTGGCTAGTGCTGAGAGAGGGGGCCGTATTCGGTGACGCGGACGAGCCTGATCCGGCTGATCTTGCGGATCCGCTCTTCGGCGAACTCCATGGCGGCCTGCGCCGTTGAAATCCCCCGCTCGCGCGACATCGTGAAGATCAACTGGAGTTGCCTGTAGATCCCCTCGACCTTCTTCATCGCGCGCTCACGGTCGTAGCCGCGCAGCTCGTCTTCTACGTTGATCAATCCGCCGGCGTTGATCACGAAATCCGGCGCATAGAGGATGCCGAGATCACGCAGCTTGTCGCCGTGCTCCTCGCGCGCGAGCTGGTTGTTCGCGGCCCCCGCGATGATCTTGCAGCGAAGCTCCGAGATCGTGTCGTCGTTGATGCCTCCGCCGAGCGCGCACGGCGCGAAGATGTCGGTCTCCAAGGTGTGGACCTTCTCCAAGCTGGTTGTCTCGACGCCATAGTCGGAAACTGCTCGGCCGAGGTTGTCGACGTCGATGTCGGCGATGGTGACTTTCGCGCCTTCTTTCATCAGATAGCCGGCAAGCGCATGCCCAACCTTGCCGACACCCTGGATCGCAACCGTGCGGTCTTTGAGACTGGCATCGCCGAAGACCTCCAGGGCGCACGCCTTCATGCCCTGGAGCACTCCGTATGCAGTGACCGGTGATGGGTCGCCCGAGCCGCCGTAGGTGTGGGAGCACCCGGTGACCCAGCGGCTCTCTCGACGGACGATGTCCATGTCCTCGAGAGCGGTGCCGACATCCTCTGCCGTTATGTATCGGCCGCCGAGGGTTTCGACGAAGCGACCATAGGCACGAAGGAGCTCTTCGGATCCAATCCGCTTCGGGTCGCCGATGATCACGGCCTTGCCGCCGCCGAGATCGAGACCGGCGGCCGCCGCTTTGTACGTCATGCCCTTCGACAGTCGAAGCACGTCGATCAGCGCCTCGTCTTCGCTGTTGTATGGATAGAAACGAGTGCCCCCGAGGGCCGGGCCCAACGCTGTGGAATGGATGGCGATGATCGCTCGCAGTCCCGAGTTGTCATCGGAACAGAACACGATCTGTTCGTAGCCATCGCCATTGATGTGCTCGAAGACACTCATCGTGTTGAATCCCCCTTGATGGATCCGGATCCCGGCTCCGTATTCGCTAGAGCCATATCGCGTGGAGCCCAGAGCCACCCGGTGGCTCGGCCCCAAGATGGTACCGCTCCATCCGTGCGTCACCCCCGGGCCATCGGTACCATCGGCGCGTGATCAAGACCGCCTACCTGCGCGTTTACCAGCCGCTCTCTGCGTTCTCCTCCGAGGAACGAGACCGATGGTTGTCCGAGCCGGAGCGCGAGGAGCTTCCTGATTCGAGGATCGCGCGGCACTGGCTCGCGACGGGGGCGATGCTCCAGGCCGACGGGCTGGGTGTTACCGACGGCGCGTTCGTGAGACGGACCGGTGGGGACCTCATGGTTTGCCCATGGCGCACCAGGCTGCGCATGCTCGCCGGCCTGCTCGCGTTCCGCACCTCGATCCCCGAAGAGGTCGCCGACGCGTTCGTACCGGAGGAGGAGGCTCGACGGGCAGCCCACGAGCTGGCGGAGCTGGGTGAAGCGCATCCCGAGGTCCGCTCGCACATCCTCCACGCGAACTGGCACGTCCCCTTGCGGTGGTTCGCCGCCTTCGACGACTCCGAGCGAATCCTCACCGAAGATCGAGCGGGTTTGCGGGTTCGTTACGAGACCACGCTGAGCTCGGGTCGAGCGCGCCTCGAACGTGCCCTGCAGGTCCTCGAGCAAGCATGGATCGATGCCGGTGTCGTCGACAGCGTTCGCGAGTTGCTCGGATGGTTGAACGAGTTCTCGGAAGAAGGGGTTCTCGAGCTCGACTATTCGTCCGTCGCGGCGATGTTCGCCGACGAGGAGCTGTTAGAGGATCATTCGGCATCAGAGGTCTCGGCGTGCATCGAGGCGCTCGCGAGCGGTGACGTCGAGCGTGCGGGACGAACGTTCGCGACGTTGAGTGAACGGTGGACCGAGGTTCGAGCGCACGAGGTCGTCAACTAAGGAATCCGTCTTCGTTTGCTCGCTCTCTGTCCGATTTGAGACGCTTCCTCACCTTTATGACTAGTTGTGCCTAGCTAGGTGCCCATAGCCCCGAATCAGTCGAAAATGACCCCAAATAGCCATTCTGTTTGCGGGCAAATCGCAACATCATGGCCATCGACGCCACCGGTGGGTTACTCGCCTATCGGTGGTGGCGAGGGCCGGAGATCCCCGGTTCGGACGCAGATGAGATCGGAGGCACAGCTGATGGCGCAGAAGGATGGTGCGCTACTCACGCCGGCCGAGGTCGCCGCGATGTTTCGGGTTGATCCCAAGACGGTCACCCGGTGGGCGAAGGCCGGCAAGCTCTCCTCGATCCGGACGCTTGGCGGACACCGCCGCTACCGTGCGGATGAGGTCAAGAAGTTCCTCGAGGGTGCCAGGCTCGCGCAGAGCATCGACTGACACAACCGAACGAGATTTAGGTGAGAACGGGCGCGAGGGGCGTCCGTTCTTGCGCGTCTGATAGCAATCCTCTGCAATGTGGCGAGGGACAGAATCGAACTGTCGACACCGCGATTTTCAGTCGCGTGCTCTGCCAACTGAGCTACCTCGCCTGAAGCGCCCGAAGGATAGCAAGAGCCCTAAAGGCTTCTGTTAGCCTCGATCGCCGAGTCATAAGCCCCAGTGGAGCAGTCTGGAGTGCTCATCTCCCTGTCAAGGAGAAGGTCGCCGGTTCAAGTCCGGTCTGGGGCGCCCTCATCTGGATCTCCCGATTGAAGATTTCCACTTTTCCCCATACGCTCCCTTCATCCGAATCGTCCTCTCGAGACAAAGGAGTCCAGATGAGGAGAAAGATCGCGGGCGTCGCCGTCGGTGCCTTAGTGGTATCGGCGATCGCGACGGGGATGGCATCACCGTCTATCGCTCAGAGCGGCGGTGACACGAGGGTCAGCGTGGGAAGCCCGCCGAGCCCCTTCTCAGAGAACAAACAGAATGAGCCTGCACTAGCGGTAGATGCGAACCATCCGAACATCCTCGCCGCGGGTGCCAATGACGAGATCGATATGGAAGCGTGCAACGCGGGCGATGACAGGACGTGCCCATTTACCGATGGGATCGGGGTGTCCGGAATCTACTTCTCGCACACAAGCGGGGATTCGTGGACGCAACCGACATATCAGGGACTAACGGCTCGGAACTGCCAGGGAGTCGTCGGGAACGACGATCCCGGCTGCACGCCAGAAGAAGGACCGATCGGGACGCTTCCGCGCTACTACGAGAACGGGCTCGTATCGGACGGAGATCCCGCTTTGGCGTTTGGCCCCAAACGCGGCGCGAACGGGAAGTTCAGTTGGAACAACGGATCGCGGCTGTACTACGCGAACCTCACGGCAAACCTCAGCACTCAACGAAGCGAGACGACTTTCAAAGGGTTCGAGGCGATCGCAGTGTCGAGAACCGACGACCTGGGCCAGACGTGGCTCGATCCGGTCGTGGTCTCGAAGCAGTCGAACACGACGTTCTCCGACAAAGAGCAGATCTGGGCCGACAACGCGTCGCAGACGAGCCCTTACTTCGGCAATGTTTATCTGTGCTGGGCTTCGTTCAGAGGCCAGGAGAACTCACCCAATGCGGCACCGGCTCCACTGATCGTCGCGGTGTCGTCGGACGGCGGCGACACGTGGACGCAACATCAGCTGACTGCCGCCGCGAACAACTCACAGCGCAACCCGATGGACGGGTGCACCGTCCGCACCGATAGCCACGGAAACGCTTACGTGTTCGGCGTGGGCACGTCCTCCTCGGGCGGCCATCAAGCGTTCGAATTCATGTCCGTGTCGCGTGATGGGGGCAAGAGCTGGAGTCGGCCAAAGCCGATCCCCGGGGCGGTAACGCAGCCCGGCGTGCTCGATCCGGTTCAAGACCGTCCTGTGATCGACGGTGAAGCCGGCGCGCGCAGCGATCTGGCCCCGGCCCCCAGCGTCGATATCGCGAACGGTGCTCCCACCGGTACTGACGCGACAAACCGAATCGTCATGACGTACGTGAGCGGAACGCTCGAGCATCCGCACGTTTACTTCACCGAGTCAACGGACCTCGGGAAGACTTGGTCGCCACGGAGGCCGATCGAATCCGCGGGCGATCGCGGGTTGTTCACCGCGCCGGCCATCTCGCCGAACGGACGCGATGTCTACGTGGTCTACAACGCGTTCGTTACTCCGTATAGGAGCGACACTCGGGGACCCGGCAACGACCGGGAGCTCGTAGGTGTGGTCAAGCACGCGGACGTTACCGGCTCATCGACTGGAGCGTTCTCAGAGATCCATCGTGGAGTCATCGGCGACGCCCGGGGTAGCAGCGCGAACGCACTGATCTCGGAGTTCCTCGGCGATTACGTGTATGCGGTCGCGACTCGCACCTATGGAGCCGCAGTGTGGAACGACGCCCGCAACGAGGCCGACTGCCCGGCTATCGATGCGTGGAGACATGGGATACGAACGGACGACACATCCGATGATGTACCGCGACCGGCCCCGCAACAGGAGTGCCCGGCGAACTTCGGCAACTCCGATATCTACGGCGGGTCGTACGCGGATCCCACGCCGTAGGCGTCTAGAGCAGAGAGCATCATCAGGGGGCGCTTACGAGCGCCCCCTGATCTTTTTCTGGATCTCTTCGAGGAGTTCGAGGTCGTGCCGGTCCTTATCGGTCGCTTCGTACCCTTGATGGAACCGCCGCTGTAGTCGAGTACTGATACAGCGAACC
>JALZGD010000149.1:4036-6078 GCA_030861205.1 Actinomycetota bacterium | reverse complement strand
TCAGATAGTCGGGAGGACGACATGGGATTCACCTTCGATGGAGCCGTCGGCATCGTCACCGGCGCGTCGCGTGGGATCGGGGCACGTTTGGCCGAGCGACTGGCGGGCGAGGGCGTGCATCTGGCGCTTGCGGCGCGATCCGAACAAGAGCTCGCGTCTATGGCACAGGTTGCCAAGGCCGCCGGAGTCCGCGCTATCGCGGTGGCGACCGATGTGAACGATCCGCTCCAGTTGCGCTACCTGGTAGATCGGACGGTCGAGGAACTCGGCCCCCCCAACCTTCTCGTGAACAATGCCGGAGTCGAGAAATATGGCGCGTTCGACGACCTCGATCCCGAAGACATCGACTGGATCATCCGAACGAACGTCACCGCGCTCGCGACACTGACTCGTCTCGTCGTGCCGTCGATGATCGAGCGCCGTGCCGGTCACATAGTCAACATGGCATCGCTTGCGGGGAAGGCGGCCGTTCCTTACAACACGATCTACTCCGCGTCCAAGCATGCGGTCGTGGGGTTCTCGTGGTCGCTACGTGAAGAGCTCAGGCCATACGGGATCGGGGTCAGCGCGGTGTGCCCGGGGTTCGTCGAAGACACCGGGATGTTCGCGTCGCGCGGGCCGAACAACCGAGCGCCCAAGCTCGTTGGGACGGTCTCACCGCAGAAGGTCATCGACGAGACGATCAAAGCGATCGTGAAGAACCGGGCCGAGGTCATCGTTGCCCCGCCGCTCAGCCGCGCGATCGACGTGCTCGAAGCGATCTCGCCCGACCTCGCCACCGCGGTCCCGCGCAGGACCGGCTTGTACGACTTCTTGGCCGGCGAGGCGCAACGCCCAAAGTCGTGACGCAACCACGCTCTTTTCACGAGCGGATTTGAACCGGAGAGCCTTGTACCGCTGGGTATGATGCCGCGGTCACACGTAATCGGTCGCGTCGGTTCAACCGGAGGTAATGAATGACCTACGTCATCGCCGAGCCCTGCATCGGGGTCAAGGACCGGGCGTGCGTGGACGAGTGCCCGGTTGACTGCATCTACGAGGGCGAAGAGCAGCTCTACATCCACCCCGAAGAGTGCGTGGACTGCGACGCGTGCCTCCCGGCATGCCCCGTCGACGCGATCTTCCCTGCAGACAACATCCCCCCGGAGTGGGCGAACTTCACTGCAGTGAACGCCCAGTGGTTCGAAGAGCATCCGGAAGCATCGGGCGGGGCGATGGAAAGCCCCTTCGCGCCTGCCGAGGAACGCGGCGAGTAGCCACCCTGAGGACCGAAGGCGCTAGCGCAGCGCGCCGTGGGCCTCTTTTCTTCGTTTAAGCCCCCGGGTGATGACTGGGGCCAGTACCTCGGTCGAAAGATCTCGATCCGCTACCTCCTGCGCGACGATTCCAGTCATCCCTTTTCTGAAGCCGTCGGCGTAGTCCAGGCAATATCTCGCGACAGTCGCGGCGTGCTCCAGATAGTGACGCGCAGGCGCGGAACGATCGACGTCGCGGTGGAAGATGTCGTGGCGCTCAAGGTGTTCCCGTAAGAGCGATCTTCGCAACCAAGTTTGTGGCGTTTGACCTGCTATTTCGCGTCCGGGGTTCCATCCCGCGCTGCTATCATGCAGTTGTCAACCGATCAGCCACCGGGGGTTTGGTTCTATGAGCTCGCAGATCGCCTCGACGCACCCGCGCGGGGTCGATCGCCAAGAGGTAGACAGAGTCGTCATCCGTTTTGCCGGCGACTCCGGTGACGGGATGCAGCTGACGGGGGACCGCTTCACCAGCGTCTCTGCCGCTTTCGGTAACGATCTCGCAACCCTTCCCGACTACCCGGCCGAGATCCGAGCACCCGCCGGGACGCTCGCAGGCGTATCGGCTTTCCAGATCCATTTCGCCGACTACGACATCCTCACGCCGGGCGACCAGCCGGGGGTTCTCGTGGCTATGAACCCCGCCGCGCTCAAGGCGAACCTGAAGGACCTGATGCCGGGTGGGCTTCTGATCGTCAATACCGACTCCTTCGAGGACCGGAACCTCGAAAAGGCCGGGTATTCGAG
>JALZGD010000149.1:0-3952 GCA_030861205.1 Actinomycetota bacterium | reverse complement strand
ATCCGCTCGAGGACGGCAGCCTCGACTCGTACCAGATCTACAAGATCCCGATGACGACGCTGACCGTCGAGGCAGTGAAGGAATCGGGTGTCAGCAAGAAGGAGGCCGAGCGGTCTAAGAACATGCTGGCGCTGGGTGTTCTGTCGTGGATGTACGGACGTCCGCTGGACCCGACCATCGCGTGGCTCGAGAAGAAGTTCGCAAAGAAGCCCGCGATCGCGCAGGCGAACATCGCGGCCCTGAAGGCAGGATTCAACTTCGGTGAGACGGCCGAGCTAACTGCCTTCGAGGTCAAGCCTGCAACGCTTGCTCCCGGTCATTACCGGCGCATCACCGGAAACCAGGCGCTCGCATACGGGCTGATCGCCGCGAGCGTCCAGGCGAAGCTGCCGTTGTTCCTCGGCTCGTATCCGATCACCCCCGCTTCCGACATCCTCCATGAGCTCAGTCGTCACAAGAACTTCGGCGTCCGCACTGTGCAGGCCGAAGACGAGATCGCAGCCGTCGGGATGGCACTCGGCGCGGCTTTCTCGGGCCATCTCGGAGTCACCACGACATCGGGCCCGGGTCTCGACCTGAAATCAGAGACCGTCGGGCTCGCTATCTCGCTGGAACTTCCGCTGATCGTCGTGGACATCCAGCGCGGGGGGCCTTCGACCGGTCTTCCGACGAAGACCGAGCAGTCTGACCTGCTCCACGCGATGTACGGACGGCACGGTGAAGCACCGCTTCCGATCGTTGCTGCATATTCCCCCGGCTCGTGTTTCTGGGCCGCAATCGAGTCTGCGCGGATCGCTGTGAAGTACATGACCCCAGTCATCCTTCTTTCGGACGGCTATCTCGCGAACGGTGCCGAACCATGGCGGATCCCCGCTATCGAGAAGTTGCCAGACATATCGGTGAGGTTCGCGTCGCAACCGAACGCGGGCGAAGACTTCTGGCCCTATCTGCGCGATGACGAGACGCTCACGCGACCGTGGGCGATACCGGGCACGCCCGGGCTCGAGCATCGCGTGGGCGGGCTCGAGAAAGCCGATGGCACCGGCAACATCTCCTACGACCCCGACAACCACCACCTGATGACGCAGCTACGCGCTGCGAAGATCAAGGCGATCGAGGAAGACATCGATCCGTTGGAGTTCGACGCCGACGAGGGCGCGGACACGATCGTCGTCGGGTGGGGATCGACTTACGGCGCGATCGGTGCCGCGATCAGGCGCGTCCGCGCACAGAAGAAGAAGATCGCACGAGCGCATCTCAGGCATCTGAACCCGATGCCAAAGAACACTCGCGAGGTTCTGTCTAGATTCGACAAAGTCATAGTTCCCGAGATGAACATGGGCCAGTTGTCGAAGCTCTTTCGACAGGATTTCTTGATCGACACCATCAGCATCAACCAAGTGCGAGGTCTTCCGTTCAGAGCTGGAGATCTCGCAGCAAAGATCATGGAGCATCTGTGATGACACAAGGAAACGGTTTCGAGCAACTCAGTACCGAGCGAGGCATCACCGAAGCTTCCGGCGGTGTCGCGACGCTTACCCGCGACGACTTCGTTTCGGATCAGGAGCTTCGTTGGTGTCCTGGTTGCGGTGACTACGCGATCATCGCGGCGGTTCAGGGGATCATGCCCGAGCTCGGCATCCCGCGCGAGAAGATCGTGTGGGTATCGGGGATCGGCTGTTCGAGTCGGTTCCCCTACTACATGAACACATACGGGATGCACGGCATCCACGGCCGCGCTCCCGCGATCGCCACCGGGGTCGCGACGGCTCGCCCGGACCTGCAGGTGTGGGTTGCGACCGGCGACGGCGATGCACTTTCGATCGGCGGCAACCATTTCATCCACGCGCTAAGGCGAAACGTGAACCTGAAGATCTTGTTGTTCAACAACCAGATCTACGGTCTCACGAAAGGTCAGTACTCGCCTACGTCCGAGCAGGGGAAGGTGACGAAGTCGACGCCGTTCGGGTCGCTGGAGCACCCCTTCAATCCGGTCTCGGTCGCCCTGGGGGCCGAAGCATCCTTCGTTGCACGCTCGATCGATGTCGATCGGAAGCACTTGCCCGAGATGCTGCGGCGCGCCGCCGCTCACCGCGGGTCGGCGTTCATCGAGATCTATCAGAACTGCAACATCTTCAACGACGGTGCGTTCGTTGCCCTGACGTCGAAGGATGGGCGGACCCACAACCGCATCTACCTAGAGCACGGCAAGCCGATCCGCTTCGGCCCTAATGACGAGAAGGGCGTCACGATGTCGAAAGACGGACACGTCGAGATCGTGAACGTCGCAGATGTCGGTGAGGAGAGGCTCGTCGTACATGACGAGCATCGAGAAGACCCGAGTCTCGCGTTCGCTCTGTCCCGGATCGCCGACAACCCCACCGGACCGACGCCGCTCGGCGTGTTCAGGGACGTTCAACGCCCTGCCTACGGCGACGGGATCGAGGACCAACTGCGGCGCGCAGCCGAATCGCAAGGCCCGGGCGACCTCGCTAAGCTTCTCGGCTCCGGCGACACCTGGACCGTCGACTGACGCTGGACCGACGCATCTTTAAGTTGCCGCACGGCCGCGCACCGAGGAGGAACGATGTCGACGAGCGATGACGGGTTCGAGGAGAAGGTCGAGCGTCTCGCGCACAAGCTGTTGCACGGCGGCGACGGTAACGACGGCAGCGCGACCGACCTCGAAACCGCGCGCAAGACGGCGCGACGGATCCTGGAGGATTCGGAAGCTCGCACCGAGCAAGCAGTCGATCTCGACCCCGAAGACGACGACGTGATCCGTCGCTCGTCGACCGAGACTGCTGCTGTGGGGGAATCCGGCATCACTCGCTGGGCACACGACGGCGAGTAGCTCCTCACTCGATCGCATGGCGGAACAGGGGCACGGGGGCCGCGCGGTCTCGAGCGCGCTTCGCGCTCTCGATGTCGAGAATCTCTTCACCCTCACGGGTGGTCACATCTTCCCGATACTCGATGGTTGCCACCAGGACGGCATCCGCATCGTGGACTTCCGTCACGAGCAAAGCGCGACGTTCGCTGCCGAGGGTTGGGCGCGACTGACGCGTTCGCTCGGCGTTGCGGCGCTGACGGCCGGCCCGGGAATCACCAACGGTATGAGCGCTCTCGCACAGGCGAGCTTCAACCGTGCTCCCGTCCTGGTTCTCGGCGGCCGCGCTCCCGCGTTCAGATGGGGCCAGGGGTCGCTGCAGGAGATAGACCACGTCCCGTTCGTGAACCCGATCGCGCCGGCCCGCACGGTCGCTCCCGGCGACGACATCGCTGGTGCAGTTCTCGGGACCGGCATCGATGCCTTGACGGCTCCACGCGGCCCCCGGTTCTTGGACTTCCCGCTCGATGCGCTGTTCAACATGATGGATCTGCCGGGACAAGAGCTCGTTGCTCCCGCCATTGTCCAGCCGGATGACGATCGGATCGCTGCCGTTGCGAGCCTTCTCGAGCAAGCGGAAAGGCCTCTTTTGATCGCAGGCAGCAATGTGTACATGGACGGTGCGGAGGACGCGCTCGTCGCTCTGGTCGAGACTGCCGAGATCCCAACTTTCGTCAACGGACAAGGCCGCGGCTGCATCCCGGCAGACCATCGTCTCTCGTTCGCGCGGTCCAGATCGAAAGCATTCAAGAGCGCCGATCTCGTGATCGTTGCCGGGACGCCGATGGATTTCAGGCTCGGGTTCGGCCAGTTCGAGAACGCGAAGGTCGTGCACCTCGACAGCCATCCGGACCTGATCGCCACGCACGTCGATCTGGCGGCGTCGATCGGCGCGGACCTGCGCTCGACGTTTGCTGCGTTGTCCGAGGCGATCGCGAACGCGCCCGACACCAAGGGATGGGTCGGGGAACTGAGGGCGGTCGAGGACGAGAAGAGGGATCAGGTGCAGGCAGAGCTTGGCTCCGACGCGCGTCCGATCCATCCGATGCGTGTTTACGGCGA
>JALZGD010000351.1 GCA_030861205.1 Actinomycetota bacterium | reverse complement strand
GCCACCTCTTGTTTGCAACGCCGGGGAAACCGTGACCGTCGAAGCGCGGTCTTTGCAGGTGTTGCGTCGTGCGACCTGAGGTCCTGGCGACCTATCGTGTCCAGCTGCACGCCGGATTCACGTTCTACGACGTTGCGGACGTCGCGTCGTATCTGAGTTCACTCGGCGTCACGCACGTTTACTGCTCGCCCTACCTTCAGGCAGGCGCCGGGAGCACGCATGGCTACGACGTCCTGGATCACACAAGGCTGAACACGGAGCTGGGTGGAGTCCAAGGTTTCGAGACCATGGTCGCTGCGCTGTCGGATGCCGGTCTCTCCCACATCGTCGACATCGTTCCGAACCACATGGCGATCTCGTCGCGTCGCAACAGATGGTGGTGGGACGTACTGAAGAACGGCCGCTTGAGCAAGTACGCGACGTACTTCGACATCGATTGGGAACCGCCCGAGCCGAAGCTCGTCGACGTCATACTGATGCCGATACTAGGAGATCACTACGGTCGCGTGCTCAGCCGCGGAGAGATCACCATCGAGCGCGACGAAGACGAACTGGTCGTTCAGTATTTCGACCACGTCTTGCCGCTGTCGCCGACCTCCGTGAGAGATGTGATCGAGATCGACGGCTCGGTCGATGAAACCCTGACGCGCCTGAACGGCGATCCGGACGCACTCCATGGCTTACTGGACGCGCAGCATTACCGCCTTGCCTACTGGCGCACTGCGGGGGACGAGCTCGACTACAGGCGGTTCTTCGACATCAACACGTTGGTCGCGTTGCGTCAGGAGGAACCGGAGGTCTTTGATGCGACGCACGAGCTGATCCTGGACCTCGTCCGTCAAGGATCGGTAACGGGACTGCGCGTCGACCACATCGACGGCCTGCGGGAGCCGCGCGTCTACCTCGAGCGGTTGCGCGAGGCAGTCGGTGATTCGTTCATCGTCGTCGAGAAGATCTTGGGGCCCGAAGAACTGGTGCCCGAGTCGTGGCCGATCGAGGGCACGACCGGGTACGACTTCCTGAACGAAGCTCTTCGGTTGTTCGTCGACCCGGACGGTGAAGCCGCGCTCGACGATCTCTATCGCTCTTTCACCGGAAAGACAGAGTCCTTCGAGGACGTCGCGTTGGCCGGTAAGACGTTGGTTACCCACGACCTTCTTGCAAGTGACCTCGACCGCCTGACGGGCTTGTTCATCGAAGTCTGCGAAGACAATCGCGATTACCGAGACTTCACACGCCGTGAGCTCCGCGAATGTCTGCGGGCGACGCTGGCGGCCTTTCCGGTCTACAGAACGTATGTCGAGCCCGAGGGCAAAGGCGCGACCGAACAAGATCGCATGCTGATCGAGAGAGCGATCGGGAGCGCTCGTTCGGCGAGAGGCGATCTCGATCCCGATCTGTTCGAGCTTCTTCACGCCGTGCTGCTGGGAGAGGTCGAGGGCCGTGCCGGGTCGGAGCTGTTGCTGAGGTTCCAGCAGCTCAGTGGCCCCGTCATGGCGAAGGGCGTGGAAGACACAGCGTTCTACAACTTCAACCGTTTCGTCGCATCGAACGAGGTTGGCGGGGATCCCGCGCTGTTTGCGGCACCGATCGGCCACTTCCACGAGCGTTGCGCGGCACGCGCAAGTAACCGGCCGCGATCGATGCTGGCAACTTCGACGCACGACACAAAGCGATCAGAAGATGTACGGGCGAGATTGTGTGTGGTTTCCGAGATTCCGGAGAAGTGGGCGGCTGCCGTCGGGCGGTGGGCCGAGAGAGTCGCGCACTACCGCACCGCAGCGGGATACCCCGACGACAACGCGATCTATCTCTTCTTTCAGGCACTCGTCGGCGCGTGGCCACTCACCGTCGAGCGAGCCTCTGCATATATGGAGAAAGCAACCAAGGAAGCGAAGTCGCGCACGTCATGGATCGATCCCGACCCGGACTATGACGACGCAGTAAGCAGCTTCGTCAATAGATGCTTCGACGACGAGGGATTCCTGAGTGACGTCGAATCTTTCGTTTCC
>JALZGD010000148.1 GCA_030861205.1 Actinomycetota bacterium | reverse complement strand
ACGACGGGAAGGTCGACGGGGAACGAGATGGTTGTCGGGGCCGTCACGAGGGTAGATAACCACGGTCGGACAACCGATAGATCCCCGGAGGTGAAGCCCTGTGGCTAACGTCGCGTTCATCGTCGACGAGATGTTCGAAGACTCCGAGTTCAAGATCCCATTCGAGCGCGTGCCGGAGGCCGGTCACGACGCCACGGTCGTGGGTATCGAGGCCAACAAGACCATCGAGGGCAAGAAGGGCAAGGAGACGGTCACCACCCAGATCGCGATCGACGACGTCAACGCTTCAGGGTTCGACGCGGTCGTCATCCCTGGTGGTTACTCGCCCGATCACCTGCGCGCGAACGAGAAGATGGTGCAACTGGTCAAGCAGGTCTACGAAGCCGGCAAGCCGGTAGCCGCGGTGTGCCACGGCCCGTGGATGCTCGTCGAAGCCGACATCCTGCGGGGTAAGACCGTGACTTCCTGGCCGTCGATCAAGACCGACGTAAGGAACGCCGGCGCTGAATGGGTCGACCAAGAGGTCGTCGAGGACGGCAACATCATCACGTCGCGCAAACCCGACGACCTCGAGGCGTTCAGCAAAGCCGTTCTGTCGCAGATAGAGCAGACGACCTAGAACCTGTCGTTCTGATCCGTTTCTTCGACGATCACGACGTCCGTGTCACCCAAGCCGTCGTCGGGGGTTGCGGCCCCCGGTGACGGCGCCGGGCTGAACCGTTCCATCCCAGTTACCGATTCGTAGACGAGCGCGGCTGCGGTTGCGCCGATCAGCGGGCCGGCCGCGTAGACGTAGAGGTCACTCCACGGGATGCTCTTCGTGTCGTAGACGAGCGAAGCCACGAACGGCCCGAGACTGCGAGCGAAGTTAGCGGACCCTCCGGTCGCGGCGGCCGTTACGAGGATGCCCCCGGCGAGCGCCAGACCGATGATCAGCCCCGACCATCCCTTGGGAGCTCGTGTGTCGATCGCAACCGCCATGATGGCGGTCATCAAGATGAAGCCGATCAACGCCTCTGCCAGGAGCGCTTGATTGAAGCCGATGCCGTGCGCCACCGTTGTTCCTCCGAACAAGACGTCGGTCCCGCCGACGGACGCTCCGTTCTGCCCGTAGATCCCAGCCACGATGAAGGCGGCGCCGATCCCGCCCAGACACTGGGCGATCCAATAAAGGGGAACCTCGCGCCACTCGAACCGTCGCGTGACCGCGAGCCCGAACGTCACGGCCGGGTTGAAGTGACCCCCCGAGACCCCACCGACCGCATAGATCATCACGGCGAGCGCGATCCCGAAGGCGAGCGCGACCGGGAGGGTGTCGCCGAGCGTGTTCCCGAGCAGCGTGCCGAACACCTTCTCGTTCGTGGCGGCCCCGGGCTGCCCCCCGAAAACCGTCGATAGCGAGCCAAGTCGCTGGACCGGTCCTGCGACGAGAACCGTCGCGGTTCCAGTACCGATCCCGATAAAGACCAATGCGCCTACGAACTCGGCGACCAAGCGTCGGGGTAACGAGGCCTGCCCGAGCGCATCCAGGTCGTCGGCCGACGTGGCCACCGCGGCATCGACCATTTCGCCTCCCTTTCGAAAACGAGTGAAGTCTGCGCCGGATGCTATAGCGATGCCGGGGCAACAACCCGGACGTGGCGCCCGCGATTACTCGTCTTCGGCCTGCTGCGACTCCGCCTTCTTACGGATCTCGTCGAGGATCGGCGCGTTCTGGAGCGTCGTCACGTCTCCGAGCTCTCGGCCCTCGGCGACGTCGCGAAGCAAGCGCCGCATGATCTTGCCCGACCGCGTCTTCGGGAGGTCGTCGGTGAACACGATGGCCTGCGGTCGAGCGATCTTCCCGATCGTCTTCGCGACGTGCTCGCGCAGCTCGCCCATCAACGCCTCGTCACTGGTCGTCGAGGCTTTCGGCGTCACGAACGCCACGATCGTCTCGCCCTCACGCGGGTCTTTGCGACCGACCACGGCAGCCTCGGCGACGCCCTTGTGGTCGACGAGGGCAGACTCCACCTCGTAGGTGGAGATGCGGTGGCCGGCGACGTTCATGACGTCGTCGACGCGACCCAATAGCCAGAAGTAGCCGTCGTCGTCGAGCTTGCAACCGTCACCCGGGAAATAAGTTTCGTCGTTCCACTTCGAGAAGTACGTCTCGCGGTAGCGCTCGTCGTCGCCGAAGATCGTGCGGAACATCGAAGGCACCGGCCGCTTCAGCGCGAGGTAACCGCCCCCGCCGCGGCCGACCGGCGCGCCGCTCTCGTCGAGCACGTCTGCCGACACGCCGGGATAGGGCTTCGTCGCCGATCCCGGCTTCAACGTCGTGAGCCCCGGCAACGGTGTGATCATGATGGCGCCCGTCTCCGTCTGCCACCAGGTGTCGACGACCGGCGTCCGCCCGCTCCCGATGTACTCCTGGTACCAAACCCACGCCTCCGGGTTGATGGGCTCACCGACCGAACCCAGCAAGCGCAGCGATGACAGATCGTGCTTCGCCGGGAGCTCGGTTCCCCACTTCATGAAAGTTCGGATCGCGGTCGGCGCGCAGTAAAGGATCGTTGCTCCGTATTCCTCGATGATCGACCACCAGCGATCCTTGTCGGGATAGTCGGGCGCGCCCTCGTAGAGGATCGACGTGCATCCGTTGGCTAGCGGGCCGTAGACGATGTAACTGTGCCCGGTGACCCAACCTATGTCTGCCGCGCACCAGTACACGTCCGATTCGGGCTTGATGTCGAACACGAGACGGTGCGTCGACGACACGCCGGTCATGTATCCACCCGTCGTGTGCACGATGCCCTTCGGCTTACCCGTCGTCCCGGACGTATAGAGGATGTACAGCATGTCCTCGGCATCCATCGGTTCGGCGTCGCACTTATCGGGTTGCGACGACACGAGCTCGGCGTAGTCGAGGTCGCGGCCGTCGACGCGCTCGACGTCATGTTCCGTGCGCGCCACGACGATGACCTTCTCGATGCTCGGCGTACCTTCCAGGGCTTCATCCGCGTTCGCCTTCAACGGAACGATCTCACCGCGCCGGTAGCCGCCGTCTGCCGTGATCAACACTTTGCATTCGGCATCGTTGATGCGGTCTCGCAGTGATTCGGCAGAAAATCCTCCGAACACAACAGAGTGCGCCGCGCCGATCCGAGCGCACGCCAGCATCGCGACCGGGAGCTCGGGGATCATGGGCATGTAGATCGCGACGCGGTCGCCTTTCTTCACGCCGAGGTCTTTGAGTGCGTTTGCGAGCCTGCACACGTCCGCATGTAGCTCGCGATACGTGAGCGAGCGCCTGTCGCCCTCGGGCTCACCGACCCAGTGATAGGCAATACGGTCGCCATTCGACGCGAGGTGACGATCGAGGCAGTTGTACGACGCGTTGAGCTTTCCGCCGAGGAACCAGCGGTGGTGAGGGGGGTCGATCTCGGACACGGTGTGCCATTTCTCGAACCAGTCGAGCCGCTCGGCCTGGGATCCCCACCACGAGTCCGGATCGCGATCCGCCTCTAGGTAGATCGACGAATCGTTTGCATTCGCCTGGGCTGCGAAATCCGGCGGCGGATCGAACGTGCGGCGCTCCTGGAGGAGTGCTTCGATCGTCTTCTGCACTTCTTTCTCGACCATGTGCTCCCCCCTTAGTTATGCCCCGCCGACTTTATCGGGCGACAATGGAGCAGTGAGCAAGATCGCCTCCGACCGAACGCGCAGCAACACGACAGTCCGCGTCACGAAAGTGCGCGGTGACGAATCTGTTCATCGGTCGGATGTCGTTGCCGCCGAGGAGCCGATGGAGATCCGTGTCGGCGGGTGGCACCAGGAGCCGATCCCTGTCGCCGTCACGATGCGAACCCCGGGTAACGATTTCGAGCTCGCGTGCGGCTTCCTTTTCACGGAGGGGCTGATCGGGCCGGGAGACGTTGCGCAGGTCTCCTACTGCGACTCGTTAGACGGCGATCAGGAATACAACGTCGTCACGGTCCGCACTGCGGGTCCCGTCGACGCAACCGTCATCTCGCATCGAAACTTCTATTCGACGTCGAGCTGCGGTATCTGCGGTAAAGCATCACTCGAGGAAATAGAGGTCCATTGCGCTCCGATCGGCGACGGCCCCCTCGTTCGTCGCGACACGATCGTGTCGCTGCCGGAACGTTTGCGCTCTCGCCAGCGCGTATTCGACCGGACGGGTGGATTGCACGCGGCGGGTCTCTTCTCGGCCGAGGGTGAGCCTCGCGCGATTCGCGAAGACATCGGACGTCACAACGCCGTCGACAAGATCGTCGGTCGCTCGCTGCTAGCCGCCGAGCTTCCTCTCGGTCGGTCGATCCTCCTCGTCTCCGGTCGCGCTGGCTTCGAGATCGTTCAGAAGGCCGCCGTCGCGGGCATCCCCGTCCTCTGCGCGGTGTCGGCACCGTCTTCGCTCGCAGTCGAAGCAGCCGATCGCCTTGGGATGACGCTGATCGGTTTCCTTCGTGACGAGTCGTTCAACATCTACGCCCACCCCGAGAGGATCGACGCGACCTAGTGGTGCGTGCGCCCTTTCAATAAGGCGAGTGCGTGAGGCAATACGGGAAGCAATGCGTTCAGACTCTCGACGACGGCCTTAGGCGAGCCGGGCAGGTTGACTATCAGTGCGTCGCCGAGGGAACCGACGATGCCACGTGAAAGAGCGGCCAGCGGAGTCTTCTTCAATCCTTCGATGCGCATCAGCTCGGCAAGTCCCGGTGCCTCGCGGTCGACGACCGAGCGCGTTGCTTCCGGCGTGATGTCTCGCGGGCCGAGGCCGGTCCCGCCGGTCGTGATGACGAGGTCGGCGACGACGGCGAGCTCGCGTAAGCGGTGCTCGAGAACGTCTTTCTCGTCGGGGACGACGGAGGTCTGTGTAACGGCGAAGCCTGCAGAGACGAGCGCGGCGACGGCCGCCGGGCCAGATTCATCGTCCCGAGCGCCGCGCGCCGTCGAGTCGCTGACGGTGAGCACGGCAACCTTGAACGTCTCTTTGGGCGCGGGATCACTCACGAGAGCACGCTGTAGAGCCGGCCGCCGTCTTCGACGATCGTCACCCCCGTTAGATAAGACGCGCGCTCCGACGCGCAGAACGCAACTAGGTCGCCGAACTCCTGCGGCTTTCCGTACCGACCGACCGGGATCTCCTTCACACCCTCGGCTCTTATCTCTTCTAGAGAACGACCGGTCCGTGCCACATTTGCTTGCTCGAGCTGCTCGATCCGCGGTGTGTCGAAGGTCCCCGGCGCGAGGCACACCGTGCGGATCCCGTGGGGGCCGAGCTCTTTCGAGAGGGTCTTCGCAAACCCGACGACGGCGGCGCGCATCATGTTGGACAGCAACAACGCAGGAAGGATTTCTTTCGTCGAGCTCGACGTGATGAACAAGAGCACGCCCGAACCGCGTTGCTGCATAGCAGGGACTACCGCTTTGCATGTGCGCCACGCCGACATCGTGGTGTTCTCGAACGCGCCGTAAACGGTCTCTTCGTCGATCCCGACGAACGGTCCCGGCGGAGGACCGCCCGAATTCGCCACGAGTATGTCGACGTCGCCGACCTGCGCTACCACTTCCTCGTGCGCGTGTGCGACGTGGTCTGCATCCGAAACGTCGCATCGCACGGCGATACAGCGGTCGCCGATCTCGGATGCGACCCGGTCGAGGACATCGCCCCGCCGTGCACTGATCGCGACGGACGCACCCTCGCGTGCGAGGGACTCTGCCGCCGCGCGACCCAATCCCGAGGACCCGCCCAACACCCACGCAACTTTTCCCTCGAGTCCAAGATCCAAGGTCTCCTCCTTAAGGCTTCACGATCACTTTGCCGAAAGGCGCATTCGACTCGACGGCGTCGTATGCCTCGGCAGCATCGTCCAGATCCAGGATGCGATCGACGACGGGAGCGACGAGTCCTCGCTCGAACAGCGGCATCACCTCGCGCGCGAATCTCGCCGTAGCGAGCGCTCTCTCGTGGTGGGCGCGGGCTCGCAATTGCGTCCCGATGATCGTCAGGCGCTTGCGCAGGATCGCCGTCAGGTCGATGTCGACCGATCCACCCGCGATCAAGCCGATGACGACGATGCGGCCCTTCAG
>JALZGD010000147.1:311-6111 GCA_030861205.1 Actinomycetota bacterium | reverse complement strand
GACCACGTCCGCCAGGTCCCCGGAAGGATCGCCGGTATCACGACCGATGCCGACGGCCGACGTGCGTTCGTTCTCACGCTCCAAGCGCGCGAGCAGCACATCCGTCGCGCAAAGGCAACTTCCAACGTGTGCACGAACCAGACGCTCATGGCGATCGCCGCCACGATCCATCTGTCGTGGCTCGGGCCCCGCGGCCTTGCGCGACTCGGCGAACTGTGCGCTCGACGCACGGCTTATGCGGCGAAGCGACTGAGCGAGATCCCCGGATGTGAGATCGCGTTCGATGGGCCGCGCTTCAAAGAGGTCGTGCTGAAGACGCCCGTCGACGGCGCCGACCTGATCCGCCGCCTCGCGCGGCGGGGGTTCCTTGCCGGTCCTGCGCTCGGACGGTACTGGCCGGAGCACTCGGACTCGATCCTCGTCGCCGTGACCGAACGACGCACTGCCGAAGACATCGAGGCCTTTGCTGAGGCCGTCGAGAAGGAGCTGACGGAATGACGAGTACCGGCTCCCTCGAAGCGTCGGCGGGCACGCGCCCGACCGATGGCGACTTCCCATTGATCTTCGAGCTGTCGCGCGAGGGACGGCGGGCCTGGTCCCTGCCCGAGGTCGGCGTCGAAGCCCCTGAGCTCGACGAGTTGATCCCTGCCGACTACCGACGCACGACTGCGCCCGACCTGCCTGAGGTTTCCGAGCGCGACCTGGTGCGTCACTACACGCGGCTGTCGCAAAGGAACTGGGCGATCGACGTCGGCGCGTATCCCCTCGGGTCCTGCACGATGAAGTACAACCCGAAGGTCGCCGAGGATGCCGCCGCGCTTCCGGGGTTCGCGGCGCTGCACCCGATGAGTGACGACGATTTGACGCAAGGAGCGCTCGAGCTCCTTGGAACTCTCGAACGCGCGCTCTGTGAAGCGACCGGCATGGCGCGCCTCACGTTCCAGCCTGCCGCCGGGGCCCAGGGCGAGCTCACGGGATTGCTGATCATGCGAGCGTTTCACACCTCTAACGGTGACGCGCGGCGGAAGGTCGTTATCCCGGACTCCGCGCATGGCACGAACCCGGCGTCGGTGTCGTTGGCCGGATACGAGGCGGTCGAGGTGCGCTCGAACGAGCGAGGTCTCGTCGATGTCGATGCGCTCGAGAACGTGCTCGACGACCAGACTGCCGGGCTGATGCTGACGAACCCCAACACGCTGGGGCTCTTCGAGCGTGACATCCAAAGGATCCAGCGCGCCGTGCACGAAGTGGGCGGTCTCCTTTATTACGACGGGGCGAACTTCAACTCGATCGTCGGCGTCGTTCGCCCGGGCGACATGGGGTTCGACATCGTCCACTTGAACTTGCACAAGACGTTCGCCACCCCGCATGGGGGAGGGGGACCGGGGTCCGGGCCGCTCGCGGTATCGCAGCGACTCGAGAAGTTCCTTCCTGCCCCGGTGCTGAACTTCGACGACCGCTCGGACAAGTGGCGATGGGATTACGACAGACCGAACTCGATCGGACGGATCCACTCGTTCCACGGGAACTTCGGGATCAACGTGCGGGCCTATGCCTACCTGAGGTCTCTTGGGCCGGAAGGACTCGCGCGCGTCGCCGAACGAGCGGTGCTCAACGCGAACTATCTCAAGCAGCGCATAGCGTCGGCTTTCCCCGCAGCGCACGACGAGCCGTGCATGCACGAATTCGTCTCGAGCGCCAAAGCGCTAAAGAAGAACGGGGTCCGCGCTATGGATGTCGCGAAGAGGTTGATCGACCTCGGTTACCACCCTCCGACGGTGTACTTCCCGCTCGTCGTCGAGGAGGCGCTGATGGTCGAGCCGACCGAAACCGAATCGAAAGAGACGATCGACGGTCTTGCCGACGCGCTGCTGCAGATCGCGGCCGAGTCTGCTGAAAACCCACAGGTCATACGCGAGGCCCCCGTGACGACACCCGTCCGCCGCCCCGACGAGGCCAAAGCGGCACGAAGCCTCGATATCCGCTGGACGCGCGACTAGAACGCGGCTCTGTACGAGCTAGAAGACCCAGTACGAGTTCACGAAGAGAAGTCCCAGCATCCCAAGGCCCGCGGCCGACGCCGCGATGACGAGTTGGCTCGCCTTGAACCGATCGGCGAATGCGACGAGAGCCCAGAACAACGGGAAGACGGGTAGCACGAAGCGTGGCATCGACATGAACGGTCGCGCCCCGAACACGAGAAACAGCGGGACGGTGAGGGACGCGAGAGCGTACGACCAGTAGATCGCCGGTGTCTTCAGCACCGCCCACACGAGCGCCGCAAAAGCAACTGTCACGAGCACGAGGTCGACCGTGTGATACCCGCCGGGGAACGAGCCGATGAATCGCAACCCGATCCGGGCTCCATTCGAGATCGTTTCCCACGGCCACGAGAACTCTCGTGCCCAGCCACCCTGCGCCCGGAACGGGATCAGCCAATCCCCCGAGTGAACCTTCCAATAGAGGAGGTAGATACCCAGCCCGACCGCCGGGGAGACCGATGCAACGAGAGCTCCGAACGTGCCCAGCTTCGATCGCTTGACCGCCGCCTTGGCGAACCAACCTGCCTGGTGAATCGCTTCGAGCGCGAGCGGCACCGCCAGCGTGACGCCGACGCTTCGGGTCAGGGCAGCGAACAGACCGAATGCGCCGGCCGCGAGCCACTTTCGTCTTCGTGCCGAATACAGGCAACTGACCACCAACAGGAGAAACAGGGACTCCGAGTAGGGAGCGAGAAAGAAGAACGCGGTTGGGAAGACGGCCATGTACAGAACGGTCAGTCGTGCGACATGCGTGCTGAATTCGAACTCGCTGAGTCGGTAGACGACAACCATCGCAGCAAGGAAGCATCCGTTCGACACCAAGTACGCGCCGACGAGCCAGTGCCGACCGAGGACGAGCCCGAGAGCGTGCACCAAGCCCGGGTACAACGGGAAGAATGCGGCGGTGCCGTCGGTGGGCGTGTAACCGTGCGCCGCGATCTTCATGTACCAGCCGACGTCCCATTGGTTCCACGCCGTGAACAGGTTGTGCCACCCCGGCGTCACGGCTTGGCCCACCCCGGGATTCGGTGTGAGCAAAGCGACCGCAAGCAAGCCGATCAACCACAGGCCGAGTCGCAGCGCGATGAAAACCTTGAGGCAGTACGTAAACGATGCGTCGAGCCGTCGCTTCGGTACGCCGGCTCGTTCCCCTTCCGCCGCCGGTGCCGTCTGCGACTGAGGATGCGCCGGCGTGTCGATGCTCATCCGTCGAGACTAGCTTTCATGTTCTGATTGGCCCGTGACCCGACCCGGCTTCAAGCTAGGCGTAGTCCTACTGGCGATCGCCTTCTTGTCGAACTCCGTTTCGACCAGCGCGCGCGTGCCGGACTTCGGCAAGCCTCGTCAAGCGTGCTCCGACCCGACGAATCAGATATCGCTGTTCGCCGAACGACTGGGCCGGAACCGCGTCGGCTACGGCAGGACGCCGCACACCGCGCAGATCCCGGGCCCAACGATCACGATGACCGAGGGCGATTGCCTGGCCATAAATCTCGTCAACGACACGAACCGCCCCGTCAGCCTTCATGTTCACGGTGTGGCGTACTCGCCGGCGAGCGACGGGACCGCGGTGAACCACGGATGCGTCTCACCCGGCAAGTCGCGCACCTACATCTGGCGCGCGCTGCAACCGGGAACGGACTCCAACGGAAACGTCGAGCCGGGCAGCCGCGGATACTGGCCGTATCACGACCACTGCATGGGTGGGCCCCACGGGACGCTCGGCATCGAGTCTGGGTTGTTCGGTGCGCTGATCGTCCGCGCGCCGGGGGACCCGGTGCCCGATCGTCCTCCTTTCGTCGTGGTCATGGCGCCCGGGATCACGATCAATCTGCGGCGCGCCCCCTACACGCCGATCTTCCGCGCAAACCTCGGCGAGCGCGTCGAGTTCGTCGTCATCGGGATGGGGGACGACTTCCACACGTTCCACCTCCATGGGCACAGGTGGGTCGATAACCGAACCGGCATCCCATCGAGCCCGACGGACGACACGCCCGTGATCGACAACAAGACCATCGGCCCGGCGGAGTCGTTCGGGTTCTTCACTACTGCCGGCTACCAGGTCGGGCCCGGTGCATGGATGTACCACTGCCACGTTCAGGGGCATTCAGATCTGGGAATGAGCGGATTGTTCGTCGTGCGAAGGGCAGATGGGACGATGACCCCGCAGGAGAAGAGGGCGATCGCGCGGTGGAAGAAGCTCGAGCTGGAGCACCGCCGAATGCTTTCCGGCCACTCCGGTCATCAGTGAAGCTATGAGGATCGCGAAGGTGTTGGCGCCGCTCACGATTGCCGCCCTCGTAGTTGCGGGTCTTCCGTCGGCTTCGGTCGCCGCCACGTCGCAGGTCACGATCCGAGACAACTACTACTCGCCGCAGGAATTGCACATCGACCCCGGCGACACCGTCGTGTGGACCAACCAGGGGGGCCGCGTCCACACCGTCACTTCGGATACGGGGGCCTTCGACTCGGGAAACCTGTCGTCGGGCGACACGTACGAGCACACCTTCAACAAAGAGGGCTACTACTACTACCACTGCCGTTATCACGGCGCCAAGGGTCGTGTCGGCATGTGGGGCGTTGTCGTCGTGGGCAATCCGAAGCCGCCCGGCGGCGGGGGAGGGGCGCACCACAAGGACGTGCGCCCGACGCTTCGCGTGCCGAAGGATTACAAGACGATCCAGCAAGCGGTCGACCACGCCAAACCCGGTTCGACCGTGGTGATCGCACCGGGCGTGTATCACGAGGCGGTTGAGGTGAAGACGAGCGACCTCGTCATCAAGGGTGTCGATCGTTTCACGACGATCCTCAACGGGCGAGATCGGAAAGCCAATGGCTTTCTCGTCGATGGTGTGAATCACGTGACGATCTCGAACCTCACCGTGAGGAACTACACCGGCAACGGCGTGTTCTTCAACAATTCGGTGAACTACGCGGCGAATCACATCGATGCCATCAAGGACCGCACCTACGGCCTGTATGCGTACAACTCGTACCGAGGGGTCTTCTCCCACGATTTCGCCTACGGCAGCGGCGACTCCGGCTTCTATATCGGATCGTGCCTCGGCTGTGGGGCGATCATCGAGCACGTCACAGCGAGCACGAACTTCCTCGGTTACTCGGGCACCAATGCGACCGGCGTCGTGATCCGCGATTCGATGTGGATGCACAACGGCGCGGGGATCGCCCCGAACACATTGCCGAACGAGGATTACGCCCCGAACAGAGGGACGACGATCATCAATAACTTCATCATGAACAACAACTACGACAGCATCCCGGCGTCGGGCATCTCAGAGCAGTTCGGGATCCCCTTTGGGACCGGGATCTGGCTGATCGGTGTCGATAACAACATCGTCCAGGGCAACACGATCGTGAACCACGATCGCTACGGCGTCTTGATCACCGAAAGCATCGAGCCGCACAGCATCCCGATGAACAATCGGGTTAAGGGCAACACGATCCGTAAAGCCGGCAAGTACGCGCTGGCGTGGACCGGCGAGGGCATGGACAACTGTTTCTCGCACAACCATTTCTCGGGGCCGACCGGGCCCCCGAAAGCCCAATCGATCTACTCGTGCGCGAACCGGCCTTTCGCGGGGGCGCCGTTCCCGCCGGTGCAGGAAGACGTCGTGGCGTCGCTTGCGACGTTCGCGACGCGCCCACAGAGGGATCCGCCGAACCCTCGCCGTCCTCGCTGCCAGAAAGGGGCGCCGGACTGCAAGAAGCACCGCCAGCACTGATCGGCGGGCGGCCGG
>JALZGD010000147.1:0-301 GCA_030861205.1 Actinomycetota bacterium | reverse complement strand
ATCGCCCATAATGATCGTTATGTAAAGTTGCGCCGGAGCGACCTGAAATGAGCGCTGCCCTAGCGAGGCGTCCGAACGCAGAACTCGTTGCCCTCAGGATCGGCCATGACTATCCAGCTCACGTCTTTCTGACCGATGTCGATCTCGGTCGCGCCGAGTGATTTCAGACGAGCCACCTCGCGAGCCTGGTCGTCCGGATTGAGATCGAGATGCCAGCGGTTCTTCACGGTCTTTTCGTCGGTCGACCTCCCGAACAGGATCGCCGGCATGCCGTCATGCGTCGGTGGGTGGACGACTATCT
>JALZGD010000350.1 GCA_030861205.1 Actinomycetota bacterium | reverse complement strand
TAGACGCGCGGCCCTCGCGTCGCGCGCTGGTCACGTCGTAGAGGAACGACCGCAGTGTCCCGCTCGAGATGATCTCCGTGCGTCAGTGGGGATCCCCTCGGCGTCCCACGGGCTCGATCCCAAACCGCCTTCGATGCGACCGTCGTCGACCAGCGTCAAACCCGCCGCTGCTACCGATTCGCCGATCCGACCGGCGAATAACGACCGGCCCTTCTGCGCTGCCTCCCCGGTCAGGGCCTGCGCGACAACCCCAAGGAACTGCCCTGAGGTGTACGGCTCGAAGATGACCGGCATCTTCGCGGACGGGATCTTCTCTCCCCCCAGACCCTCAGCGGCGCGCTTCGCCGCGGTCCGCGCGACGAGCTCGCGATCCAATCCCGAGAGGGAGCGCGCGACGTCGAACTCGAGGGCAACCTGTGTGTCGTCTCCTTCAGACGCGATCGCATACGCGAAGCACCATGCGTCGGTTTCAACGTAACTGCCGACGATGCCGGTCGTCGTCGCGATCGCAACCTCCGACTCGGAATCTGCATATACGGCTTCTTCGACCGTCCGCACGCGACTGTCGGCTGCACGCGTCGCGACCTCCAAGTCCACGGCGAACGCCACCTTTTCGTCGGCCGACACGTCTCGATGACTTGAATCGAACGTTCCCGGGACATCCTCCGGAGGACGTTCCCACGCGGGGGCCGGAGCTGCGGCGTCGTCGGGCGTCGAATGTCGCGCGTTGGCCCGCGCCTGTTCGACGACGTCATTCAAACCCGGCTCGGTCAGATCGGTTGTATATGCAAAGCCGACCCGGCCATCGATGAACACTCGAACGCCGGCACCGCGCGGCTCCGCAGATTCCACCGTTTCAGGCTCGCCCTGATAGGCCTTGACCGAAAACGTCTTCTGGTGCGTTAGATACGCCTCGAGTTCCTCAGCGTCGCGCGCTCTGTCGACGAGCGAGGATGCGACGTCCTGCAGGTCGCCGCTCATGCTTCGGTCCCTCCGACGGTCATAGAGCTCAATAAGACTGTCGACATCCCGTTCGTCACCGGTGCGTGCTGGCCGTCCTTCCCGCACACACCTTCTTTACGGTCGAAGTCCCAGCCGATCGCCTCGATCGCACCGAGCACCTGCGGGCCGTTGCCGATCAGGTTGGCCCCCTTGATGGGGTAAGTGAGCTCGCCGTTCTCGATCAGATAAGCCTCGGACATCCCGAACACGAAGCTCCCGGTCGCGGGATTGACCTCGCCCCCTGCGAATGTCGCCGCATACACGCCACGCTCGACCGACATGATGATCTCCTCGGGATCGTCGGCCCCCGGCAGCAGGTAGGTGTTCGTCATCCTGACGATCGGAACGTCTGCGTACGACTGACGGCGGCCGTTACCGGTGGGCGAGGCACCGATCTTGCCCGACGACATCCGGTCGCTCATGTGCCCGACAAGGATGCCTTCTTCGAACAGCACGGTTCGTTGCGACGGCGTTCCCTCGTCGTCGACCCCGAACGAACCCCAGGCTCCCGCGTCCGAGCCATCGTCGACGATCGTGACGATCTCCTTCGCGAAGCGTTCGCCTTGTCTCTTCGCGTAAACGCTCGCGTCTTTGACCAGAGTGTCGGCTTCCAACCCGTGTCCGCAAGCTTCGTGGATGAGAACACCGCCGGTCCCCGGTGCGAGAACGACTGCGAACTCACCGGCAGGAGACGGGCGCGCGTCGAGCATCTTGACGGCCTTCGCAGCAGCTTGGGCTCCGAGCTCGGCCGGCGGTCGCGCATCCAGCAATTCGAAGCCGCCGGAGTGACCCGGCGCCTCGAAGCCGGTCGCGATGTTGCCGTCGCGCGTTGCAACCACCTGAACGGCAAAACGGACACGAGTCCGATCGTCCTCTGCGAGCACGCCGTCCGACGACGCGATCAAGACCTGCTGGCGAACGTCCATATAAGTGGCCGAGACCTGCCGGACCTCACCGCCGGCAGAGCGCGCGGCGTCGTCGGCAGCGCGCAGAGCCTCGGCTTTGTCGGCGGCGTCGACTTCTT
>JALZGD010000349.1 GCA_030861205.1 Actinomycetota bacterium | reverse complement strand
CTGTTGTTAGGTGCGGCCGTCGGTCTGTGGTGGCACACATCGCAGAAGGTGATCGGCCGGATCATGGCATTCGGCGCCGGCGTCCTGATCAGCGCGCTCGCATTCGAGCTCACGAAAGAGAGCTACGTCCGCGGTGGTGTCGACGCAGTCGCTATCGGTCTTTCGGCTGGAGCGCTGACTTTCTTCTTCGGGGACTGGATCCTCGATCGACGCGGGGCAGAGCATCGCAAGCGGTCGGGGGGCGAGCAACAGGGCGGGTCTGCTACCGCGATGGTGCTGGGGGCATTGTTAGACGGCATCCCGGAGTCGATCGCGATCGGCGTCAGCCTCTTGGGGGGCGGGTCGGTCGGCGCGGCGGTGGTCGCTGCGGTATTCCTGTCGAACGTTCCCGAGTCGCTTTCGGCGGCCACCGGTCTCAGGAAAGCGGGCCATTCGACCGGTTACATCATCGGCATGTGGACCGCTGTCGTTGCGGTGTCGACGATCGCGTCTGCTGCGGGCTACGCGCTACTCGGAAATGCCTCGGGGAACGTCATCGCTTCGATCCAGGCATTTGCCGCGGGAGCGATCTTGACGATGCTTGCCGACACGATGATGCCCGAAGCTTTCGAGCACGGCGGAAGCGTCGTCGGGCTGTTCACGGTGCTCGGCTTCGCCTGCGCGTTTTGGCTATCCACACTTCAGTGACGCGACGCGGTGGTGAGGTTCGAGCTATCTGCCGCTTGCTCCAGGTCAGTGCACGACGAGCGGGACCGTGACCACGTAGGCGACGAGAAGTGACGCTGCTTCCCACCGGGTCACGGTGTGGAGGCGACGCGATACGGCCCATCCGGCAAGCACCATCCCGACCATCACGAATAGAGATGGCACGAGGGGGCCCGGCCCGTCCGTGCTCGACAAGAACGCGACGACCGCCCCGTTCCCGAGCGCAATGAACAGGTTCGAGCCGAGGATGTTTCCCATCATGAGGTCGTCGTGGCCCCGCCGCACCGCCTGGATCGATGACGCGATGACCGGCGCAGACGTTCCGATCGCAACCATCGTCAGCCCGATGATGCCTCCGGCGATGCCGAGATGATCTGCGATCCCCTCCGAGCCGCGTACCAGCGGGTCGGCGGCTACGGCCATGCCGACGAGGCTAGAGACGAGCCGCACTATCTCCTTACGGCGGTCGTGTTGCGGTCTTGGTCCGACGACGGCTTTGACCTCGACCTCGAGCTCTTCGGTCGGCGGTGCGTTGCGCGCGTTCGAAACCAAGACCACGATCGCTGCGACCAGCGCAACGACCAAGATCACGCCGGCACCGGTCGTCAGGCCCTCCCACACGAGCACCGCGAACAGCACGACGCTCGCGACGCTGAGCGGCGCCTCGCGTCGAACCGTCCTGGAGTCGACGCGGATCGGCGACACGAGCGGTGCGATCCCGAGCGCCAGTCCGATATGGACCGTGATCGACCCGACCGCGCTTCCCACGGCGAGCTGCGCGTGCCCTTGCGCCGATGCGAACCCGCCAACGATCAGTTGCGGCAGGCCGGTCCCGATACCGCCGATCAACGCGCCGACCACGACCGGTCGCAGGTTCAGCGACGAGAACGAGGCCGAAAAGGACCGAGATGACGTCGGTGATCATCGGGCGAACCTAGCCCGATACGAGCCCGGTGGATGGGTTACGAGGCGACGCCGAGCTCGCCGCTTGTGCTACGACGATGGAAGCGCCAACGGTTCCTCGAGCCGGACCGTCCGCGTGGCTTCGGGCTTCACCGCTCGGGCGGACTTGATCACTTTCTTGTAGGTCTGCAGAGCTTGGGCCGTGACTTGGTCCATGTTGTAGTACTTATAGGTCGCCAGCCGGCCAACGAAGTGGACGCCCTCAACGGCGTCGGCCAACGCTTTGTATCTCTTGTACAGCGCACTGTTCTCGGGGCGGGGGACGGGGTAGTACGGATCACCTTCGTCCGTTGGGTACTCACGTACCACGGTCGTCTTGCGATGCTCTTGCCCGGTGAGGTACTTGAACTCAGTCACGCGCGTGTA
>JALZGD010000348.1:1524-2034 GCA_030861205.1 Actinomycetota bacterium | reverse complement strand
AAGTGCTTCTGCCCGTCGCTGCAGGTCACGTACGACCCATGGCCGTTCGTCGTCTCGGCCGCGTATGCGTAGAACTTGTTCTCGTTTCCGCCCAGCGTCTGGTACCAGACCAGTGCGACTCGACCATCGTCGCCGGCGATAACCCACGGCCACAGCGCATCACCCTTGGGAGCAGGCACCGTTATGGGCTTCGACTGCCACTGGTTCGTCTGACGGTTGAAGTAGTTGAACATCACCTGGCCGTCTGCCTGCTTGTCGTCGGAGCCTTCGTAACCGCCGGCGGACACGGAGTAAATCCACCCTGCGGAGTCGACCGCAACCGCACCGAAGAACTGCGTGGATTTGCCGAGCGGAGCGGGGTACTCCTTCCACGACTTGCCGCCGTCCTTCGAGATCGCGGCGCCGCCGCGGCCGAGGGGGCCGATCAGTCCGTTCTTGTTTAGAGGGTCGACGATCATCTTGCCGTCGGTTCCGATGTTGCCCGTCGGGTTGACCGGCGCGAACGTGAGC
>JALZGD010000348.1:739-1477 GCA_030861205.1 Actinomycetota bacterium | reverse complement strand
TTGATGTACAGGTAGACCTCGTCCTTGCCGGCGCCCGTGAGCCACGGACGGTCGCCCGACCCCGCCTCCGGCGTCGCCGTCGGCCACGACTGCCCGTCGTCCGGGCTTGCGAAGACCGAAACGTTCGCGAGGTCGATCTCGGTGTTGTAGATCTTGCCGCCCGCATCCATCGTCAGGTCGGGGTCCGAGAATCCCGTCGACGTCGCGCTGTGGGGACCGGCAGACTGACCGGCGACGCCGACGTACTTCCACGTCTTGCCGTCGTCGTCGGATCGCCAGTTCAGGGTCTCGTTCGAGTACCCCACGGCGAAGTCACCTGCGCCGGGAGCGGCGTTCGGGTCTTTGTAGATGTGAGTTGTGCCGGCGTGAGCGGACACGATGATCGAACCGGCCTCGGCGACCTGGCTGACGGGCTCACCGCCGGCGCGCGTCTTGTCGATGAAGACCGGCTTCTTGAAGTGAAGAGGCGCCGGCGCCACCGACGGGCAATGGACGGTCGACGATTGGGCTGCGCCGGCGAACGGCACGAGCCCGACCAAAAGAGCGGTAGCCAGAAAACCTTTGAGAAGCCGAGCCATTGCGTTCTCCCTGTTTCAGAGCGACCGCCACCCCGGGGTCACCTCGTCGCTAAAGATTCGGTAAACCTCGGCCGTCTCCTGCCTGGCGACGCGGAGAGGAACCTGCGCCCGGATCGACGGCGAGGCGCCCTTCGGGCGGATCGGACACCGCGTGAAGTTC
>JALZGD010000348.1:0-729 GCA_030861205.1 Actinomycetota bacterium | reverse complement strand
CGATTCGTCCGTTTCCGTGCTCAAGGTCAGCAAGCACTTCCTCCGATTGACTAGTTATGAGACGGAGGATCTGTGCGACTTCTGTGGCGCTCGTCATCGTTGTGATGGGCTCGATCGCCCCCTCCGCTTCCGCGCGCACCCAGCGAAGGACGATCCCGTCGTACGTGAAGCCCGCCCTATCTGGGCTCGTCACGCTCGGGGCGATCAACCGCCCGTACTTCCGCCCGAATCAACCGATGAGCAGGCGTCGCTTCGGCCACCTACTGAGGGCCACGTTTGGGACGGACTACCGCTCCGCCGACGGCAAGATCACGGCCCAAGAGGTCGACGCTGCCCTCGTTGCGGTTCTGGGACAGAAGTCGGCGGCCGCCCACCTCAACCATCTGCAATCCGCCGATGGATGGCACCCTCAGGTTGGCCGGCATTTCGGCACCGAGGTCGTTGCCCGCGATCTCGGCCTCCGCTACGACCACGGAACGACCGACGAGCAACACGAGGCCGCGGCGACCGATCCGATGACGCAAGCCGACATCCTCTACGCGGTGTGGCAGGCGAAAACAAGCCCGGACGTGTGGGCAGCGGAACAGCTCGAGATGATGACGCTTCCCAACCTTTCGGCATCACAGAGGAACGTCATCCAGTTCGGGTTCTCGCTCGCAGGCACTCCTTATGTGTGGGGCGGAGAGTGGCCGAGCCGTACCCCCGCCGGCTACCCGTACGGGCCTCAAC
>JALZGD010000347.1 GCA_030861205.1 Actinomycetota bacterium | reverse complement strand
ATCTTGCTGGCCGGAACGGACAAGAACCCAGACGTCGATCTTGCATTGACGCCAGGATTGCGGATCGAAGACGAGCTGTGCTGCGCGCTCATCGCGTCCCGTTTGCTCGATGGAGGATTCACAGGCGACGCGCACACGGCGGCCGTTGCGGCCCGCTGGGGGGAAGTGGACCTGGACGTCATGAGGAACGGACGGAGCGCGGCTTACCTTGCGCGCAGTGGGCAGCACGACGATCTGGAATTCATCCTGGCTCACTTGGACGATGTGAACGCGGCCTTCACGATCGACGACGTCGAGCTACTGGCCTCAGCAGCATGAAAGACGAGCTGGCAGAAGGCCGGTGGGATCCCTCGACGCCGGCGGTGCTCTTCAACCTCGTCCGAAATCCGTTCCAGCACGGATCGCTCGGGATCACGCGCAGCCTGGGCCGACTTGGCGTGCCGGTCCACACGATCACCTACGACGATCGAGCGCCGGCGGGTCTCAGCCGATACGTCTCACGCCGCTTCGTCGCTGATCTCGAGGACGCTTCCGAGGACGACGTCGTTCGTTATCTGCTCGGAGTCGGCGAACAGCTCGGGGAACGAGCGGTCATATTTCCAACCGACGACGTAGCCGCGCTGCTGGTTCACGTGCATGCAGATGCCTTGAGAGATTCGTTCCTATTCCCCGAGCAGCCTCGCGGGTTGCCGCTGCAGCTGTCGGCGAAGCGTGAGATGTACTCGCTGTGCCTGAAATACGACGTGCCGACGCCCGACACGCGCGTCCCCGAAGACGCGGATCACGCCATATCCATCGCGCGAGATCTCGGATACCCCGTGGTCATCAAGGGGGCGAGCTCGTGGACGGCCCACTTCGAAAGCGGCCCGATCGAGATCTTCATAGCGAGCGACGAGCGCGAGCTCCGGGCACAACTCCCGGTGATATTCGGCAGAGCCGCCCCGAACGTGATCTTCCAGGAGTACATCCCCGGCTCGCCACGATCCGTGTGGATGTTCAACGGCTATTTCGATAGCGAGTCGGAGTGCCGTTTCGGGATCACCGGCAGGAAGATCCGTCAACATCCGCCCCACTCCGGCGTAACGACATTGGGTATCTGCGAGATGAACGAGGCGGTCGACGAGCTCACGACTAGATTCATGAAGGACGTGGGCTACCGCGGCATCCTGGATATCGGGTACCGCTACGACGCACGCAGTGGTGAGTACAAGCTGCTCGACGTCAATCCACGCGTCGGTGGAAGCTTTCGATTGTTCGTCGGAAGGGACGGTATGGACGTCGTCCGGGCCCAATATCTCGATCTCACCGGCCAGCGCGTCCCGACCTCGGTCCCGGACTGGGGACGGAAGTGGTTGGTCGACAACTACGACCCGTTGTCTACCTACCGCTACATACGCAGAAACGAGTTGACCGCCCGTGATTGGTTGCGATCGTTTCGTAATACGCAAGAGGCCGCGTGGTATTCGAGTGACGATCTTCGACCGTTCTTCGCGATGTCCCGCCGCCTTCTCGGTCGCGTCGCAGAAAAGATCCGGACGGGCGATGGCAGCCCCATGGCCTCGTTCCCGCATACGCAAGACGGATCGGCCCGATCACAGCAACGATGACGCGCGCGAGGGATCGGCGCGACGTAGACCGTTTCTTCGACGAGGACGTTGGTTACTGGAGCGGCGTATACGCGAGCCCAGGCCTCGACGGACAGATCTACCGTCCGGAGCTCGGGTCTTGGAGATCGGTTGCGGTGCCGGAATGCTCTCGGTGGCGCTGGCACATCGTGGGTTCGACGTGACGGCGACCGATTCGAGCGCCGAGATGCTTCAGGCTGCCGCTGAAGCCGCGGCACGCGATCGCGTCCACATCGGCCTAGTTCGCGCCGACGCGCTGGTGTTACCTGTGCCCGCACAGACCTTCGATCTCGTCGCTGCCGTAGGCGTGTTGCCGTGGGTGTCGTCTCCACAACGTGCGCTTGCCGAGATCGCACGAGTGTTGAAGCCGGGCGGCGCGGCAGTGGTGACTTCGGACAATCTCGGGCGCTTGAACGTCG
>JALZGD010000021.1 GCA_030861205.1 Actinomycetota bacterium | reverse complement strand
ACAGAAGCCAGAGAATCTCGGCGTGGCCGAGCGTGAAGGCCTGGTAGCCCCCTTCGGCCGCGACGTTGATCATGCGCTTTTCTCCTTTCGTACGTTCTTTGAAGTCGATCTCTTGCGCTCTTCCTTGCGAACAAAGATCTGATTGGCGACCTTTTCGCCGACCGTTCGGTCCTTGCCCTCGACCCTCAAGACCAGCGGACCATCGAACGGGTGCTTCTCGCGAACCTCGACACTGACGCCCGGCCGCAGACCGAGCGTGTCCAGGAACTCGACAACCTCTGGATCTGTCGAACCGGGAACCGCGACGACGGCTACGTCTCCCGGCTCCAGCGCGTACAACGGAGGCATGTCGGGCATCTCGGCAACGTCTGGATCAGGGATAGGAAAGCCGTGCGGACACGTGGCCGGCCTATCCAGAGCGACGAACAGACGGTCTTCGACCTCTTGAGGGAGGTTGTGCTCGAACGCTCCCGCGAACCGATCGGCTTCGTTCCACGCGTAGCCCAGCATGTCGGACAGGAACCTCTCGACGACGCGATGGCGGCGGATCGCCGCGATCGCGACACGCCGGCCCGGCTTCGTCAGCACGACCCCGCGGTAAGGAGTGTGGTCGAGAAGCCCGCGTTCCGCGAGCCGCTTGACGGCGGCCGTAACGGTCCCGGGGGAAACCTCGAGGGCATCGGCGAGCGCGACGGTGTGTGCGCCGGAGCCGTCTTTGGTCAATCGATAGACGGCCTTCAGCGCCTCACGATCGGATTTCGAGAGGGTTGCGTCCATATTTGAGTGGGCGCTAACCTATCTTTTGGCCCTCCAAAACGTCAAATTGGAGGCCGCGACACCGTAAGTGAGACCTGCGATAGCCCGTCCGACCCTTCGGTCACGGACACGTCGTCGACGAGGCTCTGCAGGAGCGCCTCCGACATCCCGCGCCGGCTGCTGAAGCCTTCCGCGTCCAGAGACTCGGACCGACCCGGGTCGCCCGATCGATCCGTCACGGTGACCACGACCCTGTCCGAGTGCTCGGTCCAACCGACGACAACCCTGTCATCCGACCCGGCTTCGTCTGCTCCCAGGACGGCGTTCGCGCATGCCTCGGAGGCGGCGATCTTGAGGTCGTCGACGGTCTCCTCGGGAAGACCGGCCGTGCGACCGAGCGACGAGATCGCTAGACGCACGACGCCGACATAGATCGATCGCGACGGGATCTCGAGCTCGACGTCTGCCATTGGGCTTAGCTCGCGGCCCCGACGGCCTCCTCGACGGAGTCGTGGATGGGAAACACTTTCGTGAGGCCGGTGATCTTGAAGATCTTCAGGATCTTGTCTTGCGTGCAGACCAAGGACAACGAGCCGTCGTGCGCCTTGACCCGCTTGAGTGCGCCGACGAGCACACCCAGCCCGGTTGAGTCGAGGAAGTCGACGCCTTCGAGATTGACGACAACGTCGTACGAGCCGTCGGATACGAGCTCGATCAGCTTCTCCCTGAGCTTCGGGGCCGTGTAGACGTCGATCTCGCCCTTTACGTCGACCACAGAATGTGAATCGACCTTCCTGACGTCTAAGCCCAACTCCATCGTGACCGTCCTTCCGTGTCCTTGTCCTGTTGCGTGAGGGTCGGCATCCTACCTACCGGCTCGGCCTCACGACCCGGATTGCCGTCAGCTGGGCCAATCCCTCGACTACCCTCAGGCCGCCCAAGATGATTCGTTGCCAATCTCTCCCATGAGTTCCATCGCCGCCGTGGACCGAGACTCGCTGATCCTGCAAGTGCTGATAGCGATCGTGTCGATAGCGATCGTGGCCACGGTCGCGGTCGTCCTCCTCGAGAACAACCGTGGCGGGACTTTGGCGTCTGCCGGCGGGGGGGTGACGTCTCCGGCGATCCACCAAGCGCCGTGGAAAGCTCGCATCTTTCCTGCAGGCGCGCTGGGCGGGGTCAGCAAGAAAGAGAAGAAGGCGGTGCATGCCCAGGCAGGCGCCCTTACGCAGACGATCGAGCGATCTATGGATGCTCTAGTGCTCGATCCCGATTCGGCAAAGAGCGTAGTAGCGAAGACCTTCTCGAGCGCCGCCGCTAAACGGATCCTCGCCAGTAACTTCGGCGCGCCCCAAGGGGCCCACGATCTTCAAACGACGGAACGGCGCGCGCATATCGGCATCCAGACGAGTGGAGCGGGTGCGGCCGCCGCGAAGGTCAGGATCGCGTTTCACGCAAACGTCAAAGGGCGACTTGCTCATGTCGACCAAGCTGCAACGTTGTGGCTGCAACGCGTGCACCACCGATGGCAGGTCATCGGCTTCGAAGTGAACCAGAAGCCTGCGAAGACGAACGCTCATACCAAGCGCGGGAGACGCGCTAAAGGCGGGAAGCATTGAAGCGCGCCGTCGGGCTTTGCGTGGCCATTGCAGCAGTTTGCTTCCTCGTTCCGATGTTAGGACCTTCTGTCGGCAGCGCGTCACCGATCCTCGTCGGGCGCGTTCATGCGACCTATCAACCCAATGATGGAAAGATCTTCATCCTCGTCATCGGTAACGACGCGCGCTCGGGCAATCCCGACGCGGCTCGAGCCGACGCGCTACACATCGTCGGCATCAACACGCACACGATGCGCGGCGGCATCCTCAATTTTCCGCGCGACTCGTGGATCAACATCCCGGGCCATGGGTCGGGAAAGATCAACGAGACTCTGCAGGACGGCGGGCCCGAGTTCGTCGCGACAACGCTCGAGCAATTGACCGGCATCCACATCGACTATTGGGTAATGACGGGCTTTCAGGGTTTCGTCGGGCTGCTGAAGCGCGTCGGCGGCATCCCCGTGCATGTCCCGATCGACCTGAACGATCCAAGTGGATCGGGGGCGAAAATGAGCGCCGGGTACCACAAGCTCTACGGGCTTGCGGCCCTGTCTTTCGTGCGAGATCGTCACGACTTCCCCCAGGGCGACCTGGATAGAACGACCAACCAAGCGAGCTTCTTGGTTGGGATGCTAAAAAAACTTCGAAGTCAAGTGTCCAAGAATCCTGCAGAAGTCTTCAAGTGGATCGCTGCAGGGCGCGAGTACACACGTTTCGATCTGCCTGCGGAAGAGATGTTCCGTCTTGGGATCCTTGCCACGCAATTGAAACCGCGCCGCATGGGCATCGTCACCGTCCCGGCGACGACGGGCAGCGTGGGGGCCGAAAGCGTCGTGTACATCTCATCGAGCGCGAACGCTATTTACGCGCGTTTCAGGAAGAACGGTTCTCTCTAGATCCGCTCCAGCTGAGCTGCGAGATCGGCAGCAGTGAGCGGTCTGCCCGTTGCGTCCTCGACGACTCTGTCCCACCGGACCTCGTTCCCTCGAACGAAGACGTTGTCGACGAGCCATCGACCTGCGTCGACGTTCGCAACAAAACCGCCGCACCGCACCTCGATCGTGTTGCGCAGTTGCGAAGCAAGCATCTCGCCGAGCAAGTAGTTGTGGTAGTAGACCGGGGCGACAGCGAGATGGATCTTCGACGCCCATCGCCCACGTTTCCCCGCCGATCGGACCTCGTCCGGGATCATCACCTGCTGGAAGCGTTCGACGAGATCCCACCACAGGGCATCGAGATCACTCTCGGGATCGGCATAGAGGGCACGCTCGAAGTGCGTCATGACCAAGCCCCACCGCGCGAACAGCAAACTGTGTGCCGACGTCGCGAGAGTCAAGGCATCTGCCATCTCCGCTATTTCATTCTCGTCGAGTTGCGCAATCTTCACGAGCCACTCGGGATCCCTCGCGAGCCTCCCGGACGAGATCGCGATGGCTTCCGTCACGAACGTGTGCACGGCGCGTCGCAGTAGATATGGGAGGTCCAGTGATACCGACATGTCGTACGCGGCATGTCCTGTTTCGTGCAACATGACCTCGACCCAATGCTCGCCGGCGACTACGTTGGCTAGGACTCTCACGTCCTTGCCCGACCTGTCGATGTCCAGACAGAACGCGTGCTGGCACTTGTTCTCTTTCGGATAGATGTCACTTACCTCGAGCAGCCGAGACACATCGATCCCCCACGCCTCAAAGGTGCGCCGCGCGAGGTCCGCTGCCGCAGACGCCTCTGGGAAGTAACGATCCAGAGTCACCGCGCCGTCGGGCGGTAGCGACTGGAAGAACGGGTCGGCGTAGTGCCATGGGTGAATCTCGTCAGTGCCAAAGCGTTTACGCAAAGTGTCATCGAGCGTCGCCTTCCACCGCCCGAACGGCGCAGCGGTCAGTCGCTCGAGCTCATCCATGATCCCGAACAACCAGTCTTCGTCGAGCTCCTGCAGAGCCAGGGACATCTTGTAGAAATCACCGAAGCCGAGATCGCGTGCAGCTTGATTTCGAACTCGGACTATCTCGAGGACGCGGCTCGCAACCGCGCTTCCAACTTCCTTCGACGCTTCCCACGCCCGCCTACGGAGTTCGACGTCATCCGATTCCTTCAGAATCTCGATCAATTCATTGTCGCTGTAACGACGCCCATCGATCTGGGGTCGGAACGCGGCGAACTCACTTTCGACCTGGGTGGACAGCTCTACGAGCTCGGTACGTTGCGCTTCGTCCATCTGGTTGCCGGTCAACGACAAGCGGAGAACCTCTAGCTGACGTCGCAAGATCGGCTCGTGCAAGTCGGTTGCGAGAGCCTGTTCGACGGCGTTCAGCGCCTCGCGGTCACCCTTCAATTTGCGTAGCTCCAATTCGAGCTCCGCGCGTCTGCGATCGTGCTCGGGATTCGCTTCGATCTGAGAATCCCAATAGGCGCTGTGAAATTCGACCTCTATCGCCTCGATCTTTTCTTGGAGCGTCTCGACCAGGCGATGTGGCGACGTTGATTCGATGACGACCCCTCTCGCTAGTGGTTTGGCATCCTACGAGCGATTCGCCGGCGCGACGCTAGCGGCGCGAACCCGTCAGCTCGAAGTGCCACGGCTCGTTATCGAGCGGTCGCCACATCGGAAGCCGTAGCTGACCAACCAGTCGCGCTGCGAGATCTAGATCGCCACCCAGATCGACGGCGAGACCGCGTTGGTGCATGGACGAACCGGGAGGAGCGACCCAGTTGTCGGCGGTTTCGGGATCGCCGTACTTCGAGATCGCTGCGTCCCACAGCTGTTGCTGTTCCGCTGGTGATCTGTACCCGGAGACGAACGTGATTCGCCCATGGCCTGCCGCGAGCAGCCGCGCGACGGCAGTCGACAGCCGCGGGTCCAGAGCATGCGCGTCATACCCCCCAGCGGCCGGCATCAACTTCGTGGGATCGAACACCGCACGAGCAGTCGCAGTGGTGTCGCCGACCGCGACCGTCACCTGTGCAGCGGTTGCGCCCGTCGGGCACAGACACGACACGATGGTGGCTCCGTTCGCGACCGCGAACGACCGAGCTTCACGTCCGGCATCGCCGTGGCCGTACGGCCCGCTTTCGGCTGCTGCTGCTAGGGCTGCCGCATCGGCGGCAGTTTGTGCCCGCATCCTTGCCGCCGAAACGGAGGAGAGATCACGTTCGAAATCGGCGATACCGATGCTCAAAAGAACCGATAAACAAACGACGATCAGACTCACGGGACCTCGATGCGCATCGTGGCGCTCGCGCTCAGCGTGAAGCCGTCAAGAAGGTTGCCAACGAGCGGCACGCCGGCGACGGGGTGATAACGGAGAGAAACTGTCAGCGGATTCCCGGCGGCGCGCAGCGCGGGCGCGGGTGAAACCGTTACTTGGAGGGGGTGAAGACCGGCATCCTCGGCAGCATCCGCGACATCGCCCGCGTCGGGATCGACGACGGCGATCCGCGCCGCATCCCGAGCTGCGTGCCAGAGTCGGACCTGGTCCGACATGATCCCGCCGGTTTGGACAAGTGCTGCGGCGAGCAGGAGAACTATCGGTAAGCACAACGCGAGTTCGAGGGTCGCCTGTCCCGTGTCGTTACGCACGAAGGGTCTCCGGCACCTAGCCTTGGGCGCGCTGGATCAGGGAAGAGACGATCGAGTGGAACACTTGCGTGAGTGCGCCGGACTTGACGAATGCAGCGAAGACGCCAACAACGATCCCTGCAACGAGCAGTACCAGTGCGTACTCGGCAGTTGTTTGACCGTCTTCGCGAGTGTGCGAACGCCACAGCAATGACGACAGCATGCGAGACCTCCGATCCCGGCCGGCGGGTCCGACCGATGTCGGCATCCAAGCCGACCCCGGAAATGCCGTCTGTGACCGTGGTCACGCGCGCCGCATCAGGTCCCGGACTGCGTCAAGTGGATCGTGTCTCCTGAAGACACTCCCCATTTTTCAAATGCGCCTTGGTTGACCTCAAGAGCACCGTTGTACGTCAGACCCGGCGAATACATCCGACACGGAGCTTTCGCGCACGGATCCATATCAAGGATCCGTTCGATCTTGCCGTGCACGTCGAAGAACGCGATCGAAAGCGGAACCTTCGTGTCCTTCATCCAAAAGCCGCTCGTCGTCGGCGACTCGAACAAAAAGATCATTCCGGCGTCTGCCGGGACCGAGTCCCGATTCATCAAGCCATATGACCACTGGTCAGGTGTCTGCGCCACGAGCACGTGCACTAACACGCTGCCGTGCGAGGTGTCGATCAAGACCGTTCCAGAGTTGAAGCTCGGGGACGCGGCGGGGCTCGAAGTGCCGGCCGAAGGCAGCGCACCGTATCCGCACGCCACAAAAAGTGCGCTGCAGACGACAAGGCCCCACAATCTCCGCATGCGGCCAGACTGCCATCGATCAGCCGTTAGCGAGCCCGCGCAAGAATGGAGTGATCCCCACAACGGCGAACGCGGGCAGGACGCAGAGCGTTAGAGGGACGACCATACGGACGGGAGCCTTCTTCAGTGCTGTCTCGAACGCGACTCTTTTGGCGTCTCGACGACGTGCAGCGAATGTTCTCAAAACGGCACTCGTCGGCGTTCCTAGATCTTGGGCTCGCGCGATCACGGTTGCCATCGACTGAAGCGATTCTTCGCCGGATGCCTCGAGCGCAGCGGCCGGCCGGTACCCGATAGCGAGCAACCGAGCAGCTCGCCGTGCAGGCTCGCGGACTCCCACCGTTCCCGTGTTCAGGGCCACGGACAGCGCGACTGCTATCGACGCACCGGCGTCGCACGCGGCGGCCGTCATCTCCGCTATCAACGTGACGGCATCTTCGGAGTCGGCGATGTCGGGCACCAGAGCCGCCATCCACTTCATGCCGACCGCGACGAGCATGCCGCCCACGACCGTCGTGACCAATCCCGTCGCGTCGAAAAGAGCAACGTGGGCGGCCGGCGCGAGCAGCAGAGCAACAAGCGGCAGAGACGCGACCAACCGAGCCTGGAGTTTCGCGCCGGCTATCGCCGCGCGAGCAGACCCACGTTCCTCGGCGCGAGCTTCGATCGCGGAGGCCAACGCTCCGAGGACCGAACAGAGCTCGAGGCTTGTGTCCTCATGGGCCGAGCAGATCGCGCTCAGCGCGACCGAGTCCGACCCGAGGACGTCCGACATCGCGAGCGCTCGATCGATGTCGCCTGTCAATGCGACACAACGGCTGATCTTTCGCAGCTCAGATGCCGTCGATGGCGGCGCCGCATCCGGCCACGCGCACAGCGCAGCGCGCAGAGGCAAACCCGACCGGATTAGATCGCGCAATGCTGCTACCGCCAACGACCGCTCGTGGAGGTCCATCACCTCGCGACGATGTCCGACACCGCTCGCAATCCTGCGTTGCGATCGAGGTGGACGATGAAATCGACCGACGACTCCACTCGCGTCCGGAAGACTTCGGTGGGTGATCGAGCAGCCGCCGCTGCGAGGTCGGCGATGCGGACCAATGCCTGATCGGCACTCCCGGCATGCACCGTGACCATCGACCCCGCGTGCCCCGTTGAAAGCGCATCGATCGCGGGTAGCGCCTCGGCTCCGCGGATCTCGCCGACGACCAACCGGTCCGGCCGCATCCTGAGAGCAGCGCGCACGAGCTCGTCGAGCTCGACGCCACCGACGCCCTCGTGGTTCGCGTCGGCAGTCGCAAGACAAACCGCATGTGCACAGGCCGGCCTTAGCTCACGAGCCTGCTCCACGACAACGACTCTCTCGGTTGCCGGGACGAGACGAAGCAACGCATTTAGAAGGGTGGTCTTACCGGATCCGGTCGACCCGGAGATGCAAACGTTGCGTCTCTCCAAGACTGCAGCATGTAGCCGGTCGAGCTGCGATGAGCTCATCATCTTGAGCTCGTGCAGTTGTTCGAGCGTGAGTGCCTCACGCGGAAACTTCCGCAACGAGATCTTCGGGCCATCGGACACGGGCGACACGACGACGTGTAGACGAGTGCCGTCGGGAAGCGAGCCGTCGCAGACGGGCGCGAGCCTGTCGGCGCGGCCCCCGCAACGGAGGAGCAGCCTGTTCATGAACGAACGGAGGTGCTCGTCGTCGTCGAAGGCAACAGCCGTTCGGGACAAGGTCCCGGCACGCTCGACCCATACCTCTTCCACGCCGTTGATCAAGACGTCGGTGATCTCGGGGTCGGCCATCAGACCGGTGACCGGCCCGTACTGATCGATCTCGTCGGCTAGACGCGCTACCGCGGCGCCGAGGTCGGGTTCTGGGACGCTCGCGGCGAGGACTTTCCGTAACGCGAGCCGCCGTTGGGGCGCGTCGAGGGTGGCGAGTGCGTCGTGTCGAATCGCGATTTCCAACAGGTCGCGAGTTCTCAGAGACCAAGCTCCTTAACGAGCGATTCGAACCGCCAGGTCCACCGGTTGAACGCGTGACCCAGCAACCGGCCGTCGTCCTCAGCATCGCGAAGGGCCGGGCACTGCGGAAGCTCGGTAGCGATCGGACGCTCGAGAATCTCTTCGAGCTGAAGTCGCGTCGCCTCGCCACCGCGTCCAAGCCTGTTGAGAACGATCACCCATTCGTTTTCGTCGCGCCACAACAGGCTGCCTGCGCGATGCGCCGCAGGGATCGTCGGAGTCATGACCAGCACGCGGGTACATGCCGACACCACGGGAAAAAGAGACGAGCCCGCGTCCACCACGACACGATCGAAAACGAGCGAAGTCCTCGCGATCAGAGAAGGGGCATCACAGACACCCGATGTCGGAGCGAGCAGCGCCCTGAACCTGTGCTTCGTTGGGAGCGCCGCGATCATCAGGTCTTCGTCTGCGTCGACCCAGGTCTTCGTCTCGGAGAAGGGAATCCCGAGCCGGTAGCGCGTGTTACTACCGGGCACGAGATCGACGAGACACACACTCGCGTCTTCGTGTGAAGCGCGCATCGCGAGGTGCGTCGCGACGGTCGTTGCCCCCTGCCCTCCACCTGCTGCCGCTACCCAGATGATGAGCTGCGAAGGCGCGCGGGGGGCGATCTCTGCGAAGAGATGCTCTGGATCGGTGGGATCGAACACGAGGCCTTCGCCTCGGTAGGTGTCGTGCCCCCAGACCACGACATCGACATCAGTCGGCACGTGATCGTCGAGCGTGACCTCCCATGCAGCAGGCGCTCCAGCGAACACGCGCGCGGCGGCATCTCTTGTGATCGGGTCGTTCGTGACGACGGATACGCGCGTCATTGCGTGAAACTTTCAGAGCCGCGCGCATCCGACTGTGACATCTCTCACATGCGCGGAACCGGTTTTAATCACTACTCATGCAAGCGGCATTCTTCGATCTCGACAAGACGATCATCGCTCGCTCCGGCCCTCTCGCTCTGGGGCGAACCTTCTTCAAAGAAGGGCTGATCGGCCGCTCGGCGCTCCTCAAAGGCATGTATGCGCAGCTTGTGTTCCACCTGATGGGTGCCGATGAACAAAAGATGGAGCGGATGCGGGAGGACGCCGCCCGTCTGACTTCAGGCTGGGAGCAAGACAAAGTCCGCCAGGTCGTCAACGAGGTCCTGGATGAGGTGATTTCGCCGTTGATCTACGCAGAGGCACTGGATCTGATCGCAGAGCACCATGAGGCCGACCGCCTCGTGTGCATCGTGTCGTCTTCTCCAGAGGAGATCGTCGAGCCGCTCGCTCGGATGGTGGGAGCAGACGAGTGGATAGCGACGAGAGCAGAGGTCGTCGACGGCCTCTTCACGGGGCAACTCGAGTTCTACGCCTACGGCCCCCACAAGGTAGAGGCGATCCGAGCGCTGGCCGAGGAGCGAGGGATCGACCTCAGCGGCTCCTACGCGTACACGGACTCGGCAACGGATCTGCCGATGCTGGAGCTCGTAGGCCACCCTGTCGCCGTGAATCCCGACCGGGATCTCCGAAAGATCGCTCGTTCCAGGAACTGGGATATCGAGACTTTCAAGAATCCCGTGTCGCTCAAGGACCGGCTGCCGACGATCGAGATTCCGCAGGTCACAGGCCAAAATGCCGCTTTCGCCGCCGTCGGGGTCGCCGCCGTCGCGGCCGGGGCGTGGTGGCTCACGAGGAAAACCGGTGCCAAGAGCGAATAAGGTAGTCCGAGATGACTAGCGCGCATCGCGGGATTTCATTAGCGCGCGTCCTGGCGGCACTAATCATGTCGGGGACGCTCGCGGCGTCGACTCTGTTCGCAGGGTCTGGCGCGTCTTTCGCGACCCCAAGCCAAACTCAGCTGACCGAAGCGCAGCGGAAGCTCGATGATTTGGTCCAGCGTCAGTCGGCCATCGGCGAACAGCTGGACCAAGCGCAGTCGCGGCTAACCGACCTGCAGGCTCACGAACAGAGTGTCGCCACCGAGGTCGACCAGATCAAGAAGCAGATGGCCGGCAAGCAGGAAGATGCGATCGCTCTTGCTAAGCAGCTCTACGAGGGCGGCGGTTCCTCGAGCGCTCTCGAAGCAGTGCTTGGTGCCGACAGCTTGGACGCAGCGGAGAACCGGTTGCAATACCTGCGGTCATCGCAGGCAGCCCAAGTGAAAGTCTTCGAATCACTCGCCGTCAGTCAGAAGCTGCTGGATCACAAGCTCGCCGAGCTCGACCAAGCTCGTCGCGCTGCGCAGGATGAAGCGGATCGTCTGTCATCCATCAACGACGACCTGAATAACGAGATCTCATCCACCAAAGAAGAGATGGCGCGACTGCAACACGAGATCGACGCCGCCGCGGCGGCCGCGCGGAGGCAAGCAGCGGCAGCCGCGGCTCAATCGATCGCCGTCGCTCCCGTCAATTACGCAGCCAACCCCGCTCCCGCCGCGAACCCGAGCGCTCAGGTCGCGGTTCAGGCAGCCCTGTCTCAGGTCGGCAAGCCTTATCAGTGGGGTGCTGCCGGACCGAACTCGTATGACTGCTCGGGTCTCACGATGTGGGCATGGGCCCATGCGGGCGTGTCGCTTCCGCACAGCTCGGCGGCTCAGTACTCTGCAACAGCGCGGGTACCGACGTCGGCGCTCCAGCCCGGCGACTTGGTCTTCTACTACTCACCGATCCATCACGTCGCGATGTACATCGGCAACGGCCAGATGGTCGAGGCTCCTTACACCGGCTCGAATGTTCGGGTGGTCCCGTTCAGGACTTCGGACCTCGTGGGCGCCGGTCGCCCGTAGTTTTCAGCTTTCCTTAGAACCCGGACCCGTCAGCTGCACGTCTCCGTGCTTGGTGATCGCGAACGCCTGCCACGTGTAGAACTCGTAATACAACGTCTTATTTGCCTGCATGCGATGCATGTATGTCAGCACCGCCATGACGTACGCGCTCGAGTTGTTGTAGGCGTATAGCGCACCGCGCATGTCCTTCCGCCCACCGGACGCGTGTAGATACCGCGCGGCGGCGATGATCGAATCGTGCGGATCCCAGATGTCACCGCCTGCCCCGTAGCGTTCCCACGTCGAAGGAAGGAACTGCATCGGGCCTTTGGCGCCGGCAGAGCTCGGACCAAGTACACGACCGAACTTGCTCTCGATGAAGTTCACGGACGCGAGTGCTTGCCACTTGATCCCGAACCGCCGCTCACCCTGCTTGTAGTACCGCTCCAAGCGCGCCGGGGCTTCGGGGTGTGCGAGGCGGAAGTCGGGAGCGTGCTTTGGCGGGTTCGTGACGAGAGCGCGCAACGCCGATTGCGCACGAAGGATCGACCGAGCGGAAGCTTTGATCGACCCAGCTAGGTGCTCGAGCACCTTCTTTCCGAGATGCGTGTCGCTGGCCATCGCTCGATAGATGCGTTGTTGGTACAAGCCCTCGAGCAACATCCGACGGTTGGGTTTCGACGCCGTCTGGTAGCGCGTCTTGATGTCCGCAACCAGCGCTCTCGTGACCTCGGTCAGATCGGAGGAGAGGTTTCGAGGTTTCCCCGGCAGCTTTGCATGGGGGCCGGGGGGGTCGTACGCCTGAGTGCTCGGCGAGCTCAATGTCTGCAACAGGCTTGGGGCCGCCGACCCGCCACACCCCGTCGCTAGGGTCAATGCGAGACATACAGCAACCGTGAGTTTCACCCCGTCAGCGTACGGCAGCCCCACCTTCCGACGTTGGGTCGATCGGGCGCGGGGCCACCACGGGGCCGACCTCCTCCTGTGGCTGTGGGACGCGCTCGGTCCGAACGATGAATGCCACGGACAGAACGATCACCGCGGCGCCTACGAGCATCGTCACCGTGATCTCTTCGTTCAGGATCAACGAGCCGAGGACGATCGCAACGATCGGGTTCACGTACGCGTATGTCGCTACGCGAGATATCGGCGCGTGTTGCAACAGCCAGACGTAGGCCGTGAACGCGAGGATCGAGCCCGCGAAGACGAGGTAGAGCCAGCCGGCCAGCGACGCGCCCGACACGGCGGATAACGAGAGCCGCTCGCCCGATGCGATACCCGTCGCCAGGATGATGATGCCCCCAGTCAGCATCTGCATGGTCGTCGAAACGAATGGGTCGGCCGGCAAAGGAAGCTTGCGCGAAAAGAACGACCCGGTTGCCCACGAGCCCGCTGCAAACACCAGCAAAAGCAGTGCGAATGTCGTTGCCTGGCCGTCGCCGCCACGACGAGCCACGAGAAGTGCGACCCCACTGAACCCGACAATCACACCCGCCAACGTGCCGAGACCGACGCGATCTCTTACGGCGACGCGCCACAACACGACCCACAGCGGGACCGACGCAATGATCAATGCGGCGATGCTCGATGGCGCGCCTTTCTGCTCCGCGATTGTGACAACGCCGTTACCGCCCAGTAAGAGCGCCGTGGAGACGAGAGCCGATGAACCGAGCTCCGGTACAGAGACGCGAAGGTGTTCCCATCCGCGTCGGTATCCGAGCCACAAAAGCATCACGAGACCCGCGGAGATGAATCGTGCCCCTGCTCCCAAGAACGGGGGAATGGTCTCGACAACGACGCGGATCGCCACGTAAGTCGAGCCCCACACGAGATAGACGGTCCAGAGACCGGCCCATACCTGCCACGATGGCGCGGCCTTCGGCTGGCGGAACTGGATGGTCACGTCGGCGCGAACCCGACCCGCGTTCCGCCTATTCCGGCTCGATCGAAAGTGCGAACAAACGAAGGTTCGAGTTGCGGGGTCCCCCGGCGGCACCCTTTGGCCGCCGAAGGTTTCGAAGTTCTCTCTGTCATCACGTCCACGTCCTACCCAAAGAACGCAGGAGCCAGCTGGTCCGTGAGGAGTGACCAAGTAATCGTTCGCATCGCCGATAATCGAGGCATGGATAAGAACGTCGTGAAAACCGCTGTTCTGCTCGCCGCGCTCGGCGGCCTGCTGATCGGGATCGGATCGCTATTCGGCGGTAACGGAGCGTGGATCGGCTTCGGCATCGGGCTCGTGTTCACGATGGGCTCCTATTGGTTCTCCGACAAGATCGCCGTGAGAGCCGCGCGCGCAAAGCCAGTCACGGAGCAGGAAGCACCTCAGATCTATCGCATCGTGCGCGAGCTAACGACTCAAGCGGGAATGCCGATGCCTGCGATCTACCTTTCGCCGGCGACCCAACCAAATGCCTTCGCGACGGGACGCAACGAGCGCCACGCAGCAGTCGCAGTGACGGAAGGAATCATGCCGCTACTCACCGAGGACGAGCTCAAGGGAGTGCTGGCGCACGAGCTATCACACGTGCGTCATCACGACATCCTGATCACGTCCGTCGCGGCGTCGGTCGCTCTCGGAATCACGATGATCGCTCGGATGATCCTGTGGGGATCGATGTTCGGGCTCGGCGGTGACAACCGCCGCGGGGGAAACGCGTTCGGCGCGCTTGCCCTGATGATATTGGCGCCGATCGCTGCCGGTCTGTTGCAGATGGCTCTTTCCAGATCGCGCGAGTACGACGCCGATCTAGGAGGTGCTCAGCTACTCGGTACGGGAGAACCGCTGGCACGCGCGCTCGAGAAGATCGACAACGCCGCCAGACACGTGCCGATGAACGTGGATCCCGCGCACGCCACGGCGTACATAGTCAATCCACTGACGGGGCGCAAGATCAACTTCTCGACGCTGTACTCGACCCACCCCCCAACTGCCGATCGGATCGCGCGGCTCCGTTCGTACCACCCTTAAAAGCGCTACATCAAAGAAAGCTGCTCGCTCCTGAGTGAAGCGATCTCGCGACGCGCGCGTCTCATCCAACGCTCGCGGGGTAGATCCTGGTTCGATCGAGGTCCTTTCGCTTTCTTGATCGCCGCGACCCTTCGCGACAGAGCGTCCTTGTCCTTGCCCGAAGCGTACGACCGCGGATACATACGGGTGTATCGCTCGACCAGGTCTGGGTAGTTGTCGGCGAGCCACTCCATGTAGACCTCTTTCACTTTGGGGCGAAGGTGAAGAAGGATCGGCGACACGTGAGTGGCACCGGCATCGACCGCTGCTTCGACCACTTCACGGAGCTGGTACTCGCCGTCGCTTATCCCCGGAAGGATCGGAGCGACGAGCACGCCGCACGGGATCCCGGCAGCGTTGAGTTGCTCGACGGCCTTCATGCGCTTTCGTGGGTGCGGCGTGCCGGGTTCGCTCTTTCGCCACACATCTTCGTCCAGGGTCGCTATCGAAAACGCCGTCGACACGTTCGTCACCTGCGCGGCATCCATCAGCAGGTCGATGTCGCGCATTATCAACGTGCCCTTGGTAAGGATCGAGAACGGATTGCGATACATAGCAAGCGTCTCGATGATGCGAGGCATCAACTTGTAACGACCTTCGGCGCGCTGATACGGATCGGTTGCGGTTCCCATGGCGATGTGCTCGCCGGCCCATCGTCTCGCTCGTAACTCTTTCTTGAGTAACTCGGGAGCATTGACCTTGACGACGATCTTCGTTTCGAAATCGCGACCCGCGTCCATCTCGAGATAAGTGTGCGTCGAACGGGCAAAGCAGTAGCTGCAACTATGGCTGCATCCCCGGTATGGATTGATCGTCCACGAGAACGGCATGTTGTTGCCGCGGACGTGATTGATGATCGACTTCGCCTCGACCTCGATGAACTCGATGCCCTTGAAGTGAGGGGTGTCGAACGTGCGGCGACGGACCTCGAAGAGCCGGTCGGACTGCATCCCGGCAGTATATCGAACATATGTTCGTTTCGCAGCTACCCCTCGGGCAGGGGACGAGGCGGCCGCAGGTACGGCACGAGCTCGACCGAGAAGATCGCTGCGAGGATCAAGGCGGCCCCCAGCCAACCGACTGCCGACAGCGTCTCCCCCTTCAAGACGTAAGCGAAGAATCCGGCGAACGCGGGTTCGCTCGCCAGGATCAACGCGGTACGCGCGGGCGACGCATGTTGCTGCGCGTACGTCTGGACGAAGAACCCGATCGCGCTGGCAAAGACCGCGGTCACGACGAGAGCGATCCACACATTCGCGTCGCGCGGGATGACCAAGTCTCCACTGGATCCGGCAACACCGAGCGAAACGACACCGCATACCCCCAGCTGCACAGCGAGCAATGCTCCGATGTCGAAACCCGCCCTCACTGCAATGTCTGTAGTGAGGATGTGGAACGCGAACGAGACCGCGCATCCGAGCACCAACAGATCACCCGCGACTCGTCCGCCGGACCCGGTTCCGGACAACAGATACAAACCGAAAGCAGACACCAGAGCCGCTCCCCAGACGGTGAGAGGTGCTCGATGCCGCATGAAGATCGCTCCGAAAACGGGCGTCAACACGACGAACAGACCTGTGATGAAGCCAGCGTGAGCGGCCGACGTTCGATCCAATCCGAAGGTCTGGAACATGTAACCGGCCGTGAGGAACACGCCCATGATCGATGCGGCGCGGACTCCACGCCATCCCAACCCACGCAACTCTCTTCTGAAGCCGAACCCAACCAGCGCCGCCGCGGGAATGAACCTGTAAGCGAGG
>JALZGD010000346.1 GCA_030861205.1 Actinomycetota bacterium | reverse complement strand
CCTCGGACGAATCACCACCACGCTCGAGTTCTCCGACCTCGCGGAGGCCGACCTCGTGATCGAAGCGGTTGCGGAGGACCTGCCGGTCAAGCTCCAGGTGTTCGAAGAGCTCGACCGGTCGACGAAACCCGAGGCGATCCTTGCGACGAGCACCTCGTCGCTTCCTGTTGTCGACGTTGCAACCGTTACGGACAGGCCCGGGAACGTGGTCGGTCTGCACTTCTTCAATCCGGCTCCGGTGATGAAGCTCGTTGAGGTCGTACGGACGGTAGCTACATCGCCCGAGGTCGAAAAGCGCGCGACCTCGTGGGTAAGGGCGATCGGCAAGCATCCCGTGCATTGCAGGGATCGCGCAGGCTTCATCGTGAACTTCCTCTTGTTCCCGTACTTGAACGATGCGATCCACATGCACGAGCAGGGTTACTCGAGCCCGGCAGACATCGACATCGCGATGAAGCTCGGTTGTGGGCACCCGATGGGGCCATTCGAGTTGATGGACATCGTCGGATTAGACGTCACGTACGCGATCCTGAACTCGCTGCACGAGGAGTTCCGTGAGCGCCGCTACGCTCCGGCCCCCTTGCTCGAGCACATGGTCAGGGCCGGATACCTGGGCCGCAAGTCCGGCCGCGGTTTCTACGATTACTCCGCCTAAGCAGCGACGGCGGGCCTACTTGCTGTCGCCGCGTCCGTTCTTGCCCGGGTACTCGCGTCCTCCGAACGGGAACCGCATCGATAGCCGCCATGCATCGTCCTTGCTGAAACGGTCCCGGTAGTCGAGCATCCCGAGCCTGCGGCCGTGCGCGCGGGCGGAGCGCAACCACAACGACGATGACCGGGCCCGACGCTCCTGCTCGATAGCGGCCTCGACCGCGGCCAAGATCGCGCGCTCTTCTTCTCCAGAAGGGCTCCCCGAGATCTCCAGGCTCTCGATACGAGATGAGTTCTCGGGCATCGTCACAGCGGGACGTTGCCGTGCTTGCGCTGAGGGATCATTTCGCGCTTGGATCGGAGCATCTCTAGCGCTTTGACCAACCGGCGCCGTGTGTCCTGCGGCTCGATCACATCGTCGACGTAGCCGCGCTCGGCGGCAATATACGGGTTCGTGAATCGGTCCGAGTAGTCCTTGATCAACTCGGCGCGCTTCGCCTCGTGATCGTCCGCGGCGGCGATCTCTTTGCGGTGGATGATGTTGACCGCTCCCTCGGCGCCCATGACCGCGATCTCTGCGGACGGCCATGCGTACGAGATGTCTGCTCGGATGTGCTTGGAGTTCATGACCACGTATGCGCCGCCGTAGGCCTTGCGCGTGATGACCGTCATGCGAGGGACGGTCGCTTCCGAGAACGCGTACAGAAGCTTGGCACCGTGACGGATGATTCCGCCGTACTCCTGCTCGGTACCCGGAAGGAACCCGGGAACGTCGACGAAGGTGACGAGCGGGATGTTGAACGCATCGCAGAACCTGACGAACCGGGCTCCCTTGGTCGACGAGGTGATATCCAAAGTCCCGGCGAGAACCTGTGGCTGGTTCGCGACGACACCTACCGGATGGCCGGCGAGGCGAGCGAAGCCGATCAAGATGTTTTGTGCCCAGTGCTTGTGGACTTCGAAGAACTCGCCATCGTCGAAAACCGTACTGATGACGCTGTGCATGTCGTAGGGGAGGTTCGATGACTCGGGAACGATGTCGAGCAAGTCATCACACGATCTCAGCGGGTCGTCGGTCGGGGCGAAGTACGGCGGTGATTCGAAGTTGTTCGAGGGGATGAACGAAAGCAGATACCTGATCTGGTTCAGGCAGTCTTCGTCGTCGCCCGCGACGAAATGCGCGACGCCCGACTTGGATGCGTGCGACATCGCGCCGCCGAGCTCTTCCTGACTGACCTCTTCACCAGTGACGGCCTTGATCACTTCCGGCCCGGTGATGAACATGTGCGACGTGTTCGACACCATGAACGTGAAGTCGGTGATCGCCGGCGAGTACACGGCGCCACCGGCGCACGGGCCCATGATCGCCGAGATCTGCGGGACCACCCCCGACGAGCGC